>CANCFZ010000010.1 GCA_947377425.1 Flavobacteriaceae bacterium | reverse complement strand
AATTATAATATTCTAAACTCCACAGCATTGTATGATTATGAACCACGAAGTTTAGAAAATCAGATTGCGATTTTTGATGACAAACTAAAAAAAGGTTTTCCAATAATTGTGGCTACCGAAAATGAAAACGTTGTTGGATTTGGTTATTACAGTGAATTCCGATTTCGTGAAGCATATAAATTCACAGTCGAACATTCGGTTTATGCGCATCCAAATCACATTGGAAAAGGCATTGGAAAATTAATTTTAGAAAACTTAATTCATTTGGCGAAAGCTCAAAAACTACACACCATGATTGGCGTTATTGATGCCGAAAACCAAAGCAGTATTGATTTCCATAAAAAATTTGGATTTGAAATTGCTGGTACAATTAAAGATTCCGGATTCAAATTTGACCGATGGTTGCACAGTGTTTTTGTTCAGAAAATGCTTTAATTACACTGTCACACTGAGCGCAGTCGAAGTGCCATCTGTTTGAAAACTATTTCAAAATCTCCTCAAAATTCGGTTTAAAATAATTTGGACCTTTCAATACTTTTCCGTCTTCTCTATAAATTGGTTGTCCGTCTTCACCAAGTTTACTCATGTTACTTCTTTGAATTTCGTTAAATACTTCTTCAATTTTGTGTTGCAATCCGTGTTCGATAATTGTTCCGCACAAAATATAAAGCATATCACCCAAAGCATCGGCTATTTCTACAATATCATCATTTTGAGCAGCTTCAAGGTATTCTTCGTTTTCTTCTTTCATCAAATTGTAACGAAGTAAATTTTTATTTTCGCCCAAGCTGGCTTTCATACTGTCACTAAATCCTATTTTGAAAGCGGTGTGAAATTCTTTCACTGCGTTAAGTTTATCTTGCATTTTATTTGTAATTAATTTATGAAGCCAAAATACAAATTATGATTTCAATTGTCTAAATTTGTTGAAAAATTACTGAATATGTTCACAACTGGTCAACTGGTATTTGCAGGACTCTTTTTTGTAGCTTTCATTATTGCAATGATATATGCTTATGGAAAAGACAAAGCTTTACACAATCAATTTTACAAAGGAAATTATAAAATACTGCTTGGTTTCTTCGGATTTATAATTATTCTTTTTTTGATAAAAATCTTTTTTAGACATTAAAATTTGATACAGAAATTAATCTTTTTTATTGATTTCGTTGTAAAACAACTTCTACTTTTAGAATTGTTCAACGATAGATTTATTTTATTATATTTACGTCGCAATTTTTTAACCTCTAATGAGAATACTTAAATACATATTTTTATTACTTTTCCTAATCTTCATAGGATTGACCGTTTTTGTTTCTACACAAAACGCCAACTATGATGTGACTCGTAGTAAAATAATCAAGAATCCCAGAACTACAGTATTTAATTATATTAACGATTATCGAAATTGGGAAACTTTTGCCTCATGGATTCAAAGTGATGAATCGATAAAATTCAATTATCCAGAACTTACTATGGGAAAAGGTGCTTCGTGCGCTTGGACTAGTGATAGCGGAGATGGAAATTTGAAAACTTATTTTGTAAAAGACAACGACAGTATTGCACAGAAAATGGTTCAAAATGAGGAGCAATCTACTATTTTTTGGAAATTTAAAGATACTATTGGAGGAACCAAAGTTACTTGGAGAAGCAAAGGGAAATTAGATTTTAAATCGAAAGTTTTAGCATTTTTTAAAGGCGGAATCAATTCGGTTGTAGGTGATTCTTATGAGAAAAGTTTAGAAAATCTGAACAAAACCTTAGACTACGAAATCAATACCTACAAAATAAAAATCAACGGAATTGTAAACCGTTCAGGCGGATTTTATTTGAAACAATTCATGCACTGCAAACAAAAAGATGTTGATAAATACATTAAAACGTTAGTTCCTAGAATGGAGCGTTTCTTTGAAAAAAACAAAATGGCAAAAAATGGAAATCCTTTTATCATTTATCACAAATACGATAGAGCCAATGACGACGTAGGATTTTCGGTTTGCATGCCCGTTAAAGATTCTATTCATATCATGCCAGGAAGCGATATTCAATCCAGTGAAATGGCAAATTATACTTCGTTAAAAACTACTTTAATTGGAGATTATTCCCATACACAAACTGCATGGAAAAAAGCATTTGACTACATTGCTAAAAATCATTATGAAAGAAATAAATCGGGTCAAGTGATTGAGGTTTATGTAAAAGGTAGAAACGACATCAAAAGTCCATCAAAATGGGTTACAGAAATTTATGTTCCAGTTTATCCAAAAGCAGTGGCAAAACTTGTGTACAAAAAACCAGTAGATTCTACAAGTGTTGCTTCTCCAACAACGGAAACTCCAACTCCTTAAATATTTTATAAAAAGAATCTAATACAAGTTCAGATTAAACCTTTTCAGTTATCTTTATTCCAATAGACAAATTTTCGCTTTGCAAGAAGAAAAGGAATTCATAAAAGAACTTTTAGATTCAAAAACGCAGAATATTGCGTTTCAAAAACTCTTGCGCACTTATCAGAAACCTTTGTACAATCAAATTCGAAACATTGTTTTGAATCATGATGATGCAGATGATGTTTTGCAAAATACCTTTGTGAAAGTATTCCAACATTTGAAAAATTTTAAAGGCGATAGTAAATTATTTTCTTGGATGTATCGAATTGCAACTAATGAAGCCATAACTTTTATCAATAATAAAGCCAAACGCAACGGAACTACAAGTGAAGCGATGCAAACCAAGATTGTTGAAAATTTACAATCGGATGTTTATTTTGATGGAAATGAAATTCAAATCAAATTACAAAAAGCTATTGCTTTACTTCCAGAAAAACAACAATTGGTTTTCAAAATGAAATATTATGAAGAAATAAAATACGAAAATATGTCGGAAATTCTTGGAACTTCGGTTGGTGCATTAAAAGCATCATATCATCATGCGGTGAAGAAAATTGAAGAATTTTTAAAAACAAATTAAACCTTTTTAACATTTACTTGTCAAAAGAACATGAAAGATTTTAAATTAGATAGCAACGAAAAAATAACTTCAGGGTTTAAGATTCCTGATACTTATTTCGATGATTTTTCTGAAAAAGTAATGCAACGATTAACAAAAGAAGAACCCAAAGTGATTTCGTTTTATGCAAAAAATAAACGTTGGCTTTATTCGGCAGCAGCAGTCGTAGTTCTTGCTTTATCAGTTCCGATAGTTTATCAAATGCAAAACAATGAAACAGAAATGACTTCCAAAGAAGTGGAAAGTTATTTAGTAAATCACACTACTTTGTCTGATGATGATGTTGTGAATTTATTAGACCAAGAAGACATTGAAAAACTAAAAAAAGCAGATACTCCAATAGCGAAAGAAGCACTTGAAGATGTTCTTTCGAATAATACTGAAATAGAACAATACATTACAAACGAAAACTAAACAGAATGAAGACCTATAAATTATTAATCGTATCCTTTTTCTTGATTTCGATTGCAACTTTTGCACAAGACGGACCTTTAAGAGAACGATTTAGAGAAAAAAAAGAACAAATAAAAGCTTTAAAAGTATCTTTTATAACAACCGAATTAAATCTTACTCCAGATGAAGCCGCTAAATTTTGGCCGTTATTCAATGCGTTTGAAGACAAACAGCAAGAGATAAGAAAACAAAAACTGAAAGGTTTTTTAGACCGAAAAGACGATAATTCTATTGATAAATTATCAGAAAAAGATGCTGCCACAATGCTAAGTCAAATGGAAAGTACCGAAGATGAATTGTATCAATTGAAAAAGAAATTTGTAGCCAACTTAAAAGGAATTCTTCCAGCAACAAAAATTCTAAAACTCAAAAAAGCAGAGGAAGAATTTAGTAAAAAGCTATTACAACAATATCGTGACAAGAAGATTGGTCGTTAATTTGATAAAAATCTAACTCGTATAATCTTATCTTTTCCAGCTGCAATTGCAGTAACATTATCAACAAATCGAATTGTATACAAGGAACTATCCGAACTTAATTGTTTCCAGGTAGTTCCTTTATTTTTTGAATAAAACAAACCGTTTGCTCCTACTGAAACTAATTGTTCACCATTACTATTCGGCACAAATTGAACACAAGAAGCATATCCGAAACCTTGATTTTCTCCAACCAATTTCCAAGTTTTTCCGCCGTCAGTTGTAAGTGCTTTATTTTGAAAATTCTGATTTGGTTTTTCATAATTTCCACCAGCTATAAAACCAATTTTTTCATTGTAAAAATCAGCTGTAAAAATCCCAGTCATGGCTTCACCTTGAATAATTGGGGTATCATAAACGCTCCAAGAAATTCCCTCATCAGGAGAATAAAAAACTCTTGATTTCTTTCCACCAGAAACAATCCAAGTGTTGTTTTTTTTTATAATAATATTGGTATTACTTGCTGCAAATGCGGCTTCTCCTTCAACTACTTTTGGTAAATTCTCGCATGGAATTTTGGTCCAAGTTTCGCCACCATCACGAGTAATAATTATCGATAGACAATTTTCTATTGGATCACCTACTGCGATTCCTTCATTATCATCCCAAAATTGCATGCTGTCATAAAAGACTTTTTCATTTTGTTCTTCATAAACCAATTTCTTCTGCACTAAATTTTTAGAAAATTTATACAACAAGGCTGGATTGCCAACATTTAGTACAAAAATTGAATTAGTGGTTTGGGCAATGCTTCTGAATTCTAATTTTAAAGAATCTTTATTGATTTTACGTTCCATTTTATTGGCATCAACCAGACTCAAAAACCCTACTCTATTTTTATCGGCTGCATACCAAACTTTATCCAATGAAATCGTAATTGGACGAATGCTGATTTTATCTATTAAAAGAGTATCAATTTTTACAGAAGTAAAAAAAGTGGTTTTTGAAGTCTGTGTTGGCTTGCAAGAAATTAATACAATCGATAACAGTAATAGAATAGATGCTTTTTTCATAATATTAGATTAACAACTCCGCTAAAATACAACTTAATTTTGTGTTAATGATTTGTGAATAGTTATTCTTGGCACAGATATTGGATAATTGATTTCAAATACTATTATGAACCATAAATACTTTATATTATGAAATCAAAGATTCACGAACACCAAAAAAACAATAACAAAATTGTGAGTAAAACTAAAATACTACTTACATCATTTATGAGTTTGCTATTTGCAAGTACATTTGCACAAGACAAAACTACGGTAAACGCAACAAGTTCTGAAGTTAGTGACAATCTCGATTTGAGAGCCGTGGCATCTATTTTTGGAGATTCTAGAGATTTAGCCGATTTTGAGCAACGTTTGAACGATCCCAAAACACAAATTTCTAATTTAGATTTGAACAATGACAATCAAGTTGATTATTTAAGAGTAATCGAATCGATTGAAAAAAATGTGCATTTAGTTGTAATTCAAGCCGTTTTAGGACACGAGCAATACCAAGATGTTGCCACTGTTGAAGTACAAAAAGACAACAACAATCGCATGCAAGTACAAGTTGTTGGTGATGTTTACATGTATGGAAGAAATTACATTTATGAGCCTGTTTATGTTCAAAGACCTATAATTTATGATTGGTTTTGGACATCCAACTATAGACCTTATTATTCATCTTGGTACTGGGGTTATTATCCAGAATATTATTATGCTTGGAATCCATGTCCGATTTTTAGATACAGACACCACATTGGATTGTGCATCAACTTTAATTACCAATATAATTATGTGAATTACAGAAGATGTGAATGGGCGTACAACAATTATTATGGAAGAAGAGGAAATTATTACGAAAGAGAATATCCAAATCGTTCTTTTGAACACAGAAATTCAGGATACAGCAACAGATATGATTTGGACCAAACACGACCAAGACACGATGTAGCTTTTGGAGATAACCCACGAAATTCAGCAAACAATCCAAGAGGAAACTCAGGCGAAAGTCCAAGAAACTTTGACAATCCAAGAACAGGAAATACTCCAAGAGGAAGTTCAGATGTTAGTCCAAGAGGAAACTCAAATGATTCGCCTAGAAATAATGATGTTTTGAGTCCGCGTGCTTCTGAACCAAGAAATAATGAAAGTGTTAATCCTAGAAATAGTTCTAATGACAATCCAAGAAATACAAGTTACAGTTCATCTGAACCAAGAAATAATAACGAAGTAACTCCTAGAAGTACATCAAACGATTCTCCTAGAAGTACAACTTACAGTAGTCCTCGTTCAGAAACTAACACAAGTGTTTATAATTCACCTAGAAGTTCTTCAAATGATTCTCCAAGAAGTTATGGAGGAGGAAGCGCTTCACCAAGAAACTATGGAGGTGAAAGTTCATCACCAAGAAGTAGCGGTGGTGGTGGAAGCTATGGAGGTGGAAGCTCTTCTCCAAGAAGTAGCGGTGGCGGATTTGGCGGTGGCGGAAGCAGAGGGTCAAGTGGTGGTGGATTCGGCGGTGGCGGTGGCGGAAGAAGCTCTGGCGGCGGAAGAAGATAATTTAAAATCAAAATAAACTAAAAGGCATCGAAAATATTCGGTGCTTTTTTTATTTAAAATACTTAAAAATGATACATTTGTACTCTTTTTTAATAAATAATTATGAGTTCGCACAGTCATCAAAATCTTCATAGCAAGCTATCTGCTGCAGGTTTACTAATCACATTAGGAATTATTTATGGAGATATTGGAACCTCTCCATTGTATGTAATGAATTCCATTATTGGTGATAGTGTTATTTCTAAAGACCTAATATTAGGTGGTTTATCTTGTATTTTTTGGACATTAACATTGCAAACCACACTTAAATATGTTATTATAACATTAAGTGCTGATAATCATGGCGAAGGCGGAATTTTTGCTTTGTATGCTTTAGTAAAACGAACAAAAATTCAATGGTTGATTGTTCCAGCTATAATAGGCGGAAGCGCACTTTTAGCTGACGGAATTATTACACCTCCAATTTCGGTATCATCAGCTGTTGAAGGATTACGTATCTTTAAGCCAGATATTCCTACCGTTCCAATTGTAATTGCAATTCTGTTTGTATTATTTACAATTCAACAATTCGGAACTAAATTAGTTGGAAAATTCTTTGCTCCAATGATGCTAGTTTGGTTTTCTATGCTTGGTGTTTTGGGAGTAATTCAAATGGTAACCAATCTTGAAGTTTTTAAAGCTTTGAATCCTTATTATGCTTATCATTTATTAACAAGTGACGTTAGTAGTCAAGGATTTTTTATTTTAGGTGCAGTATTTTTATGCACAACTGGAGCAGAAGCATTGTACTCAGATATGGGACATTGTGGACGAAAAAACATCAGAATTAGCTGGATTTTCGTGAAAATTACTTTAGTACTTAATTACTTCGGACAAGGAGCTTTTTTATTATTACATGAAGGTAAAAAACTATCCGAACTTGGCGCAAATAACACCAATCCATTTTATTTAATAATGGCAGAATGGTTTAAACCAGCTGGAATTGTTATTGCAACATTGGCAGCAGTAATTGCATCACAAGCCTTAATTAGTGGTTCGTTTACTCTTATAAATGAGGCAATGCGTTTAAATTTTTGGCCAAAAGTAAAAATTAAATTCCCTACTGACGTTAAAGGTCAATTATACATTCCGTCAATTAACTGGCTATTGTTTTTTGGATGTGTCGGAATCGTTTGGCATTTCCAAGAATCCAGTAATATGGAACACGCTTATGGTTTAGCCATCATTTTATGTATGATTATGACCACTATTTTATTGAATTTTTATTTGATAATGAAAAGAGTGAAATGGTATTTTATTGCTCCTTTAATCCTTTTATATCTTGTGATAGAATTTAGTTTTCTTGCAGCAAATATTACTAAATTTATGGATGGTGGTTTTGTTACTTTATTCATTGCTGTTGTTCTGATTAGTGTAATGTCAACATGGTATTTGGCTAAAAAAATTAGTAAAAATTATACTAAAATGGTTAAGATAGACACTTACAAAAAGGTCTTAGCCGAGTTGAGTGTTGATTTATCTATTCCCAAATATGCTACTCATTTGGTTTACATGACCAATTCTAATAGAACAGACGAAATTGAAGAAAAAGTAATGTATTCTATTCTTCAAAAACGTCCTAAAAGAGCTGATTTGTATTGGTTTGTTCACGTAAACATATTAAATGAACCTTACAAAAAAGAATTTAAAGTAACCGAAGTTATCAAAGACGATTTATATAGAGTTGATTTTTATCTAGGATTTAGAGAGCCTACCAAAATCAATTTAATGTTTAAAGAAGTGATAAAAGATATGGTAAGTAAAGGCGAAATGGACATTACAAGCCGTTATGAATCGTTGAATAAAAACAATATTATTGGTGATTTTAAATTTGTACTTTCTGAGAAATTTCTTTCTAATGATAGCGATTTGACTTTCTTTGAAAATATTGTAATGAACGCTTATTTCTTCATGAAAAAATTCAGTTTATCCGAAGAAAAAGGATTTGGATTGGACAGTAGTTCCGTTAAAGTGGAACAATTTCCAATGGTACTTCATCCACCAGAAATTATAGATATGAGAAGAATTGACTGTCACAGCAATAGTCATTAATTCTTTTATTTAAACTTAATGAAATAAGTATTCTTAATTCCGAAAGGTTTTTGAGAATACTTCTTTTGTTTCTACTAAAAAGCAATACCTTTGCAGGCTGATTAAAAAATAAAATGAGATTACACCGAAATTTAGTTTACACCACTATCGATTCACTTAACGCCATCTTTAACGAAGGCGAATATGCCGATAAAGTTGTAGCAAGAGCTTTGAAAAAAGACAAACGTTGGGGAAGTTCCGACAGAAAATTTGTTGCCGAAACCATCTACGAAGTTGTTCGTTGGAAACGATTATATGCAGAAATTGCCGAAGTAAAAGAACCCTACAACCGTGAAGATATATGGAGAATGTTTGCAGTTTGGGCTGTTTTACGTGGGTATCCAATTCCTGATTGGAGACAATTAGAAGGAACTCCAGAACGTAAAATTAAAGGACGCTTTGATGAACTATCCAAAATTAGAAAAATGCGTGAGTCTATTCCAGATTGGATGGATGAAGTGGGTGTACAAGAATTAGGTGAAGAACTTTGGACTAAAGAAATTGCAGCTCAAAATAAACAAGCACAAGTAATTTTAAGAGTCAATACCTTAAATACTACCAAAGAAAAATTGCGTGGTATTTTAATGGATTTGAATATTGAAACCGATTTTTTACCCAATCAACCCGATGCTTTAGTATTAAAAGAAAGAGCCAACGTATTCATGACCGATGCGTTTAAAGAAGGTTTGTTTGAAGTTCAAGATGCTTCTTCTCAATTAGTAGCTGCTTTTCTTGATGTGCAACCCGGAATGCGAGTGGTAGACACATGCGCTGGTGCTGGTGGAAAAACATTACACATGGCTTCTTTAATGCAAAACAAAGGGCAATTGATTGCCATGGATTTGTATGAAAGCAAGTTGAAACAATTAAAACTAAGAGCCAAAAGAAACGGCGCTTTTAATATTGAATATAGAATAATCGATTCGACTAAAGTGATTAAAAAACTTTACGAAAAAGCCGATAGAGTATTAATTGATGCGCCTTGTAGCGGATTGGGAGTACTAAAAAGAAACCCAGATGCTAAATGGAAATTACAACCTGAATTTATCGATAACATCAGAAAAATACAGGCAGAAGTTTTAGAAAGTTATTCTAGAATTGTAAAACCAGGTGGAAAATTAGTATATGCAACTTGCTCTGTTCTTCCTTCTGAAAATCAAGATCAAGTTAAAAAGTTTTTAGCAACAGAAAACGGAAAAAACTTTACCTTCGTAAAAGATTCTAAAGTTTTGGCTTCACAATCAGGATTTGATGGTTTTTACATGGCGCTTTTAGAACGAAAAGAATAAGGTTTATGAAAAAAATATATACACTTACAGCATTTCTAATTTTGTTTATTGGTTTTGCCCAAGAAACTCAAAAGAGTACTAATTTTAATGCTACGGCTAATATTCCTGCTGGATATTATAATTCGGCAACTGGTACTGGATTTGTATTAAAAACACAATTATATACTAAAATTAATCCGCACACAATAATTGTATATGGTTCAGGATTATGGAATTTATACCAAACATCCGATGTAAGACCTGATGGTTTTGTTTGGGATATTTATTCTACTTGTAATTTTGTTTTTGGAACAGTAGCCAGTGGTGGAAATCAAGATGATGGTACATTAGGAACAGTTGAATGTCAGCGTTTCAATAAAGAACACACATTTCCTAAAAGTTGGTTTGGCGCTGTTAGCGGCTCTGCAATGTATTCGGATGCGTTTCACGTGATGCCATCTGACAAAAAAGATAATGGTGCAAGAGGTAGTTTGGCTTATGGAATGGTTGGAGCACCAACTTATACAACGAGTAACGGAAGTAAAATTGGAACTTGTAGTACTCCTAATTATCCGTATACTTTAAAAGTTTTTGAACCTGCTGATGAGTTTAAAGGTGATATTGCTCGTAATTATTTTTATATGGCAACTTGTTATGAAAATGCAATTGGTAGCTGGCAAACTTTAGACACAACTGGAAGTGGTGACACGGTTTTAGACGGAAGCAACGACAACGTTTTTGAACCTTGGTTTTTAAACATGCTACTAATATGGCACAATCAAGACCCTGTTAGTCAAAAAGAAATTGATAGAAACAATGCAATCTATGCCGTTCAAGGAAATAGAAATCCTTATATTGATCATCCTGAATATGTGTGCCAAATTTGGTCAACAGCTTGTGCTAACATGAATGTTAACTCTTTAGAATTTGCATCAATATCAGTGTATCCAAATCCTTCAAACGAACATAAAATAAATATTGATAGCCAAATTGCAGTGGATGATATTCAATTAATCAACACCAACGGACAATTGATGTTGGAAGTTAAGAAACCAGTTTTCAATAACAATTCTTTTACTTTAGAAAACCTACCACAAGGGTTTTACTTCTTGAAATTAAGTTCTAACAATCAATCGTTGACTAAGAAAGTGATTATCAACTAAACGATACTGTATCTTATATAAAAAAAGAGCTTTAGAAAAATCCCTAACGCTCTTTTTTTTATTCCTCTTCATCAGCAGTATTCGATTTGGAATAGTTGCTCCATTTCTCAATGCAATCTGCCATGTCTTTTTGCAACTTCAATCCGCACTATTCAATAATACGAAAAAAAAATAACAAAAACCTTTGACACTATTTATAAATGTATTTACTTTGTAATAACAATATTAAAAATAAATTATGGAAACTGCAATAATTAAAATTGGAAATTCAAAAGGGTTGCGTTTAAGTAAAACCATTTTGGATAAATATAATATTAAAGACAAAGTAGAAGTTATACTCGAAATGGGACAAATCATTATAAAACCAATTGAAACTCCAAGAAAAAATTGGGAAGCTGCATTTGAAAAAATGAACATCGAAGGTGATGATAAAATGCTAATGAATGACGTTTTTAATGATGAAAATTTCGAAGAATGGAATTAATTCAATATTCAATAGTTTTAGTAAATCTTGATCCAACATTAGGAAGTGAAATTCAAAAAACTAGACCATGTGTAGTAGTTTCTCCTAATGAAATGAATAAATACTTAAATACTATCGTTATTTCTCCAATGACTTCAAGTTTAAATGAATATCCAACAAGGATTCCAGTAAATCATAACGGTAAAAAAGGAATGATAGCCATTGACCAAATTAGAACAGTTGATAAAAAACGAATTATAAAAATACTAGGTAAATTGAATAAAACTGAAATCAAATCAACTAAAGAAGTTATAAAAGAAACATTTGTTGATTAATGAAATACAACAACTAAGGGCAATTTGGAAGTAATAAGATTAAAAAAAGAGCTTTAGAAAAATCCCTAAAGCTCTTTTTTTATTCCTCTTCTTCAGCAGTATTGCGATGAATAAATCTGAGTGTTTTAGCATGTAGTGCTTAGCGTGGTAATGAAAACTGCAACTCACAAATAAAATAGACCTGACCAATTTTAAAATCCGTCAGGTCTATTGCTATTATTAATACTATTAACTACTTTTTCTTCTTGGTAGGAATGATTAGCAATGGTATTTGTGTTTGGTTTAATACGTTTTCTGTGGTACTTCCTATCAATACTTGTTCTAACCATTTTTGGCTGTGGGAACCCATGATAATCATATCGGCTTTTAGGTGTTTGGCGGTTTTTAGAATTACCTCAGCAAAATGCCCGCTTTCGACCAGTGTTTTAATTTTACTGTCATTTAGATGTTTTTTAATTTTATCCAAATAATAATTGGCAGCATCATTCAAGCCATCACTATTCATGTATTGATAGAATATAGCACTATCAAAATCACCCAATCCTGTTATTGGAGAGGTCATAAATGACGTGTAATATACTTCATTTTCAACAACGTGAAGTAGCGTTATTTCAGCATCCATTGCTTTAGCAAAAGAGAAACCAATCTCGGCAATTTTAGTAGCATTCGGATTATAATCTAATGCCATTAAGACTTTTTTAGTTGTTTTCATTTTGATTTATTTTTATAAGTGTGAACGTAAGAGCCAAGCCATTTTTTCGTGGTCTTCCATCAATCCAGTAATAAAATCACTAGAGCCTGCATCTTTGTAATCGGTTGAAAATCTATTAATATTTTCTCTCAGTTTGATGATAATACTTTCGTGATCCATCAATAATTCTTTTATAAAACCATTACTGTCATTTTTCTCACGGCTGAATTCGGTGAGTTGTGTTAAACTCAAGAAAGAAGACAATGTTGCTGGTGCATAATAACCTAAAGTCCGAATACGCTCGGCTACTTTATCGGTAAAATCCTCTAGTTGGGTGTATTGCATTTCGAAGAATTTATGTTTTTCATAAAAATCGGCTCCTTCAATATTCCAATGGGCATTTCTTGTTTTGGTATATAAAACATATTCGTCTGCTAAGATTTTAGCCAATTCATCAACAACCATTTGGCTGTTTTGTTCTGTAATTCCAATGTTTGCTTTCATTATTGTTGTTTTATTTAATTTATATTTTATTGAACCACCACATAGAAACATAGATTCTCTTTGTCTATAAAAGGCGCTTCGCTTTAGGATAGATAACATAGGTCAAGTTTGCAATTCGTAATTCCTAATTCGTAATTCTCAATTCCTAATTCTTTATTAGTCATCAAACCCCACTTCTAAATTGTTGTCTACATACCAAACTCCTGGTGTGCTCCAAACTATTTTTTCGGCTTGGTGTTTTTGGTATAACGAATGAACTAATCCGGTTAGTGTTACATTTTTATCCAAAACGGTGACGTCAATTTCATCATCATTGATAGACCAATCTCTTGCAATGGCAGCTAAAATTAGGTCTTTTTCAATCTTATCGTGAAGTTCTGTTTTGATGGTTAACTTATTGTTTACTCCACGAACACCCACTAAATTATCGACTAACTTTTGAGCAGTTTCTCTTTGGTAATTCCATTGCAATTGCCCTTCCAGTGTTACCCAATTGTTCTCCACTTTTACTTTAATCACATCGTTGGGAATTTCCCAGTTCCACTTTAAGGCATTGACCACTTCGCGCGCAATTTCCGAATCGGAAATTTCATCTTCAATACCAAACCGTACTTCTACTTTTTCTACTACGGCTTTAACACCTTTTACGTTTTTTACGGTGGCTTCAACTTTCAATTTCTTAGCATAACTATCCACAAATCCGGTTAGTAAAACTATTCCGTTATCAACCATTACGCCTATTTGAGAAGTATCCAACGTTGGCTCCCAATGGAGTGCTTTAAGTACTTTCTCTTGTAAATCAGAATTTGCTTTCATTATGTTTCTATTGATTTGTAACTTATTTATTACACTATAAAATTACTTATAGAACGCTCGAAAAGAGTTACATAAGTTTCTTAATGAATTACATAATTCCCATATTGAAATGGATTATAAAAAAAAAGCCAACTTGCATCGCTGCAAATCGGCTCTTTCACAAACTTTATTTAGGTGTTATGCAGTTTCTAAAATATCATCATAGAGTTGCACTTCAATTTTAGCATTTTCAATTTGTTCGAGAACCAATCGCGCCATTAAATAACTTACTGTTGATTCAGCACCTTGATTAAGATTAACATGGTCTTCTTCTAAACCATCATAACAACCACCTGTTTTTGGATTATAGACTATTTGATGTAAATGATTTTTACCCAAAAACCATTCAAAAGCAATGTTCATTTTATCTAAATACTCCTGTTGATTGAATACTTTATAAAACAGATTTAATGCCAAGACAGTGTAGGCAACATCAATAGGTTGCTCACCAAAGTGATTGACCAATTTACCTTTTAAATGCCAACCTTGATTGGAAACGACTTTGATTTGATTGTTTTGAAACGTAACCGACAACAAGAAATCAAACGAAGTTTTGGCGATGTTTTTATACAATTCACTTCCTGTGCATGATGCTGCATAGAGCATCGCTTCGGGCAAAACACTATTGGCATAGGTTAAATAATCTTCATACCAATTCCAATTTTTTTCAGAAATTCCTCTGTATTTAGAAACCAAATTATCTGCTAATAAAGTAATCATACGCTTAGCTCGAGAATTTTCTTTGTTCAAATTATAAAAATACAATCCTTTAATTGAAAATGCCATAGCTCTTGGTGATTGAAATTTAGAAATGTTCTTTAATGATTTTTCTATCGCAAATTTGGCTTTCTTGATTAGTTTATCATTTAATATATCATCATGCGATATTAATTCTCCCAATGCCCAAATGGCTCTACCGTTGGCATCTTCTAAATTTTCATTACTGTTTTTATCCATGAAATTTCCATCTATATCAACATAATTTATAAAAGCTCCATCGTCTTTCTGACAAAAAAGTATAAAATCAAGATAGATTGTAATCAAATCTAAATCGTCACTATTTCCAGTTAGCTCGTAATGTTTGGTTATAGCAATTAAAGCACGAGCATTGTCATCGAGCGTGTATCCTGAATTCAAATCGGGAGTAGCAACCGAGGCAAACTGAATCATTCCTTTGTTGGTAGTCATTTTTTTAATGTGGTCTAATGATAGTTTAGGAATTTCATAATGCAATGCAACGCTGTTTTTAGATAAATTATTTTGAGTCAATTCAATGTGAGCTATCGCCGAGTTTTGCCAAGCTGTAGGATTGATTTTATGTAACGCATTCAATCGCATACCGTCTAGCAATTCGGGATTGTAAAGCAATTTTATTGCTGCCGCAGCCAGTTGTTTTGAATTTTGAAAATCAAAGTTCAAACCTGCACCATCCAATAATTCTTTGGCATGAGGAATAGGTGTTGAAATGATTGGACAACCACACGCCATTGCATAAGCCAAAGTGCCACTAACAGCTTGGTTTGGGTCTTTGGAAGTGAATAAATAAATATCGGTGCGTTGCAAATGTTCCATCAATTCTTCAAGAGAGAGGTATCTGTTGATGAATCGAACATTGTTTTGAAGGTTCAACTCAATGACCTTATTGTATAAAAAATCTCGATATTTTTCGCCTTCGCGTTTTTTTACTTCAGGGTGTGTTTTTCCAATTATCAAATAGATAACATTTGGAAAACGCACTATTATTTCGGGCAAAGCGTCTAATGCGGTTTCGATGCTTTTTCCTTCGTTCAATAATCCGAATGTAGAAAGCACAATTCTATCTGCCAAATGAACTCTTGATTTTTTATGAGCATCATTTAATGACGATACTAAATGAGTTCCGTGAGCTATAACAACTATTTTTCTTTCGGCTACGCCATAATCTCTTTTTAAAATGGAAGCCGATGTGTTGGTCATTACAATAATAGTATCAGAATAATCAACAATTTTACGAACCACTTTTTTAAGTTGCTTGTTTGGATTGGGCAATACCGTATGAAAAGTTGTGGATATTGGTCGTTTTAAATGAGCCATGAATTTCAATAAATAATTGCCGTTATCGCCACCAAACAACCCAAATTCATGTTGCAAGAAAATCATTTTGATATTTTTATTAGCATTAATCTTTTTGGTTAGTAAAGCATATTGTTCTTCTTCTTGCGTTTGCAAAATGTATTTTACCTCATCCGGATAATTAAAATTGGATTCTTTAGATTCTAAAGCACAAACATTTAACAAAAGTGAATGTCCAAATTTTTCTTGAATGGCGTGTCTTAAATCTTGAGTATAAGTAGCAATACCGCATTCTCTTGGTGGATAAGAGGAAACGAATAAAACTTCAGGCAATTCTTCGTGTTTGATTGGAAGAACACCTTTTTGGACTTCGGCTGAAGTAGTAAAATTTAGGTTTAAACTGTTTTTAATTGCTTCTTTATAAACAATTAAACTGTTGTTGAAAATGGGGAAGATATTAGCTCTCATGGTTGACTTTATTTAATAATAATTCTTTTAATAATTCTTTTAAACTTACTGAAGCGCAAGCAATACACTTGTCGGCGGCGCCATAATAAATGTATAATGTATCGTCAAATAAGGCTGTTCCTGTTGGAAAAACTACATTGTTTACCACACCATTTAATTCATATTCAAATTCGGGAACAAACAAAGGATCAATCAAACGAGCAATGACTTTAGTAGGGTCGTCAATATCTAATAATGCTGCAGCTGCTGAATAAATATATCCTTCGGAAGTATCATAAACACCGTGATAAATAAGAAGCCAACCCAATTCGGTTTCAATTGGTGGTGCTCCAGCTCCAATATATCCCGATTCGTGGTTTACACCTATCGGATCCATAACAACATGTTCGTTTAAATGTAAAAAATACTGATCCCAATATTCTTTAGTAAGTTCGTCTAGACTATTAATCATAACCAACTGAATTCCTGGACGAATTCGATGAAGAAAAGCTAACTTCCCTCCTATTTTTCTTGGAAAAAAGAGCACATCTTTATCCCATAAATAAATTCCTTCGTCAACTTCAAAATGACGCACGTGTCGAAAATATTTAGCATTTACCAAATTATTACATTCGGCTAATCGTTTGAATTCATCAAATGTAATTTTAGGAACAATAATTCCGCCTCTTTCAAATGTTTTTAAATCAGTAGATGTAACCAAAGCACCTAGAGCATTTATTCCATTATATGACGTATAGGTTATGTAATAAACGCCATCAATTTTTACAATTCGTGGGTCTTCAATTCCTTTGGAAGCATCGTCAGAATAGGGTATCATTAAAGGTGTGTTGTTGCGTTCTACCACTTTTAATGGACCATCGAGTTTGCAATATCCAATGGTTGAATAATTGCCATTTCTAACGGCTCTATACAACATGTGAAGTGTAGTGTCTTCTTGATATATTCCTGGATTTAACACACTATCATTTTCAAATGACAAGTCTGTTTTTTTGAGAACTATTCCGTGTTTAGTGACTTTTATCATAACGTTTGATTTTAAAAATAAAAAAACGCAGGAGTTTTAAATTCCTGCGCTTTTAATTGGCTCTTACATGTATTCGTAGTATCACGTAAATTCTACGTTGCCCACATAATCAAGTCAAAATTATACTATTACAGGTTGTGTGTTTTTTAATGATATTGTGAATTAAAATAGTGATTTCTTATAGTACAAAGATGCGATGATTAGACTCTTAAATTATTACAATCAAATTTTTAAATGTTACATATATCACACGTTTACAGATTTTTAGATATAAAAAAAGCACTGTAATTACACAGTGCTTTAAATTTTTGCTAAACAAATCCAGGTTATTTTTTATTCTTCATAACCGCTTTTTATTACCGTAGAAATCATTTTGAATTGTACATTGGCATTAAAATGATGTTTAGAATGTGCCGGAATAATGATTCCTTCTCCTAATTTTAATTTGAATTTTTTATCATTAATAGTTACTTCTGCCACGCCATCAATTATTTGAATATAAGTGTCAAATGGCGATATTTTTTCGTCCAATTCTTCTCCTGCATCAAAGGAGGAAACAGTTACATTTCCAGTCGTTTTTTTAATTATGGTTTTGCTAACTACAGCATTAGCCATATATTCAATAATTTCAATTACAATGTGGACTTTACCCTTTTCTAATTCGGCATTGTCATTATTATTTTTCATTTTTTATTGGTAATTATTTAGTACTTAAAAATAATTGTTTAAATAGACTATTAAACAAATATCCTTTAATTTAGTTAATAATGGTTACAGTTTAGAGCAGAAAAGTTACCTATATCACACATTAAGAATGTTACAAAAAATCATCACATTCTATTCATGTACCAATGGAGTTGCTTTTCAATTTTTTGAGAATGTATAATGGAAGTAATTGTTTGCTTCAGTCTAAAGAAAGCAGTTTCACTTTTCACAACATAATCTGTTGCCTTATGATGCATACATTTTACAGCAACATCAATCTTATCTTGCGAAGATAACATTATGACCGGTATTTCTTGATTAAATTTCTTTATTTTATCTAAAGTTTCTAAACCGTTCATGGCCTCTTTGTTTATTCCGTCAAGATGAAAATCTAAAATAATAATATCTGGTTTCTCATTTAGACTGTCAACACACAATTCACCGGTTGCAAAAGTTTGAATATCAAAATCAGCATGATCAAGAAACTCTATTTCTAATGATTTTAAAAATAGGGCATCGTCATCTACAAGGAACAGTTTTATTTTATTTTCGGTTTGCATTAGTTTAAATTTTTAATTAAAATCAATTCTTCTTCTAATTCTCTACAGGCTTTTACGCAAATATTTTCTAGTTGTAAAACCATCTCTGGAATCGAATCTTCTTCTGATTGTATACTAGCAAAATCTTTTACCTTTTTTGCAATAAGTTCAAAATCTTGATGAATTCCAACAATTGAAAATGACGGAATCATTTTATGAACTGTTGCATATAAAGTACCCCAATCTTTTTGATCAAAACTTGTTCTCATACTTTCAATCAAAGGTGGTGTTTGTTCTAAATATAATGAAATCATTTCAGACATTAATTTAGGATTGGATTTGGTGCGTTGCATGAGGTAATTCAAATCGGTACATTTTGTATTTAACTCTATTTTATCAGTTATAATTTCTTGACTATTTTGATCCATTTTTTTTAAAATCCCTATAATTTTACTATACAATAAACGTTCGTCTACTGGTTTAGAAACATAATCGTTCATTCCTACTTCTTTACATTTATCTAAATCAACGGTAGTAACATCGGCTGTAAGAGCTACAATAGGAATGTCAGAATTTAAAGTTTTTCTAATGTATTCTGTCGTTTCAAAGCCGTTCATTATGGGCATTTGTAAATCCATCAAAATAATATCATATTGTTTTAATCGTAGTTTTTCGATGGCAATCTTTCCATTGGCTGCAATATCACAATTAAATCCGAAATCATCCAATAAAGTTCGCATCAACAACTGATTCAAAGCAATATCCTCAACTACCAAAACATTAATGTTTTTTAAATCTGTATCTAATGCAAAAATCTCCTCGGGCGTTTCAACATTAGCATTGGTTTTTTGAAATGGCAATCTAAAGCTAAATGTAGAACCTTCATTAATAACGCTTGTTACATTAATTGTTCCGTTTTGTCCTTCAACCAATTGTTTTACAATGGCAAGTCCTAAACCAGTTCCTCCATATATTCTAGAAGTTCCGCTAGATGCTTGCTGAAAATTCTCAAAGATACTTTCAATTTTAGATTCAATGATACCGATTCCTGTATCGGAAACTGCAAATTCAACAATAACATCTTTATCGGTTTCTTCAACTAATTTAACGCTGACTATTATTTTTCCTTGAATTGTAAACTTAACAGCGTTGCTTACTAAATTTAAAATTATCTGATGTAATCTAACAGGATCTCCAATTACAATTTCCGGAATTGAAGTATCATATTCTTTGAGCAACAATACATTTTTTTCTTGACTTTTAATATCAAATAAGTGCATCATTGCGGCAATGGATTTTGCCATTTTAAAAGGTGTTTTTTCAAATGACATTTTGCCTGAATCAACTTTGGCTAAATCTAAAATATCATTGATAAGTACAATTAAAGCATCGCCGCTCGTTTTTATTGCTTGAAGATATTCTTGTTGCTTAGCTGTTAAATCTGTTTTTAATACCACTTTGGTAAATCCAATTATAGCATTCATTGGAGTTCTAATTTCGTGACTCATATTAGACAAAAACTGTTGTTTGGCTTTTACCGAATCTACTGCTATTCTTGTAGCTCCTTCTGCTTTGATTAATGCTTCTTCAGCTATTTCGGTTGCTAACTCTGCTGCTGCTTTAGCTTCATTAAGCTGATTGGAAATAATCTTTTGTTCGGTGACATCTCTAGCCACAATTACAACACCGAGAACGGTTCCAAATTCATCTTTGTATACCGAACCATTAAATAATACATCGGTTAATTTCCCATCAACATGTCGCAATGTCAATGGCGAATCTGCTACTGAGCCTTTGGCGAAAACTTCTTGATATACTTCACGAGCTTTTTGAGGTTCTGTAAAATAATCGAAAAAATCAGAGTCCGTAAGTTCATCATGAGTAAGTCCAGTTATGTTAACTGTGGCTTGATTCATATCTGTAATTTTTCCATCGATGTTGATGGTAACTAAAGGATCTAAACTAGCTTCAATTAGACCTCGGGCATATTGGTTTTCGTGTTTTTTCATATCAATTCGTCACCAATTTCTTCAATTGGATTTCTACGTTTTTCTTTTAATTTTTTAAAATGTGAAGGCGTTAATCCGGTAACTTTTTTAAATTGATTTGATAAATGCGCTACACTGCTGTAATTGAGTTTGTATGAGATTTCTGTCAGATTGTATTCATCATATAGAAGCAATTCTTTGGCGCGTTCAATTTTATGATTAATTATGAATTGTTGAATGGTTATGCCTTTTACTTCCGAGAAAATATTAGATAAATAAGTATAATCATGGTTCAACTTTTCATTTAAAAAATCGGAAAAATTAATTTTAGGTAGCTCATCAGAATAATGAACCATTTCAATAATAACATTTTTAATTTTCTCAATCAAAATTGCTTTTTTGTCGTCCATTAATTCCAATCCCGAATTCAGTAATCCTTTTCGTAACAAGGCGCGTTTTTCATCAGAAATATTTTCCATGATTTCTATTTCACCCAAATCGACAATTATAAAATGAAGACCTATTTTTTTAAGCTCTTCTTTTACAACCATTTTGCAACGAGTGCTAACCATGTATTTGATGAATAACTTCATATAACTGTTTTTTAAGTCAATTTAAAACTTTAAAATTACATTAGACAAAGTTGTAATTAGTAGCGGAATGTATGTTATATAAATAATGTGAAATGTTACATAAATCACATGTTTATGTTTTCCTTTTTATTTGAAACAGACGAGAAATCACATCAGAAACTGAATTAATCTGATAGTAACTAGAAAATTGATATCGTAGTATTTATTCTATAAAGATAGTTAAAAGAAAATAGGAACGATAAAACTATTGTTAATTAAAAATAAGGACTAAAAAACGCCCCAAATAGTGTCTAACTTTTTGGGGCATGTTCAAAGAGACGTTCTGTATTATTTTTTTTCAGCAGTTAATTGTTTTCTGCTTTTGTAGGACTTTAAATATTCACCTTTGGGTTTTCCATCGGCAAAAGAGCCAAACATTATAGGAAATTCTGCTTTACTTCTAGCTTCTTCATTAGTAAATCCTTCATATTCAATTCTGTAAATTGCCGAATATAATGGTGCTCTTCCAATGCCATGATAACAATGAATCAACACCGGATAATTTGATTTATTGTCCATAATTTTAAAAAACATATCTAAATTCTTTTGACTCGGAATTTGATCTGAACCATTATTAAAATAATTCACGCCAGCAATTTTAGCCACTGCTTCTTTCTCGGCTGTTAATTCCTTTGGCACTTCGGGATTATTAACATCATCACCAGTTCCAGGAAAACGCAAATCTACAATCGATTTGATGTGGTATTTTTTGACATAACTTTCAATTTCATCGGGCGGAATAACTCCACTTTTATAAACTTTACCTTCTGTAATGGCCATAAAATTATGGTTGATATGTCGGCCATAAACATATTTTCCGGTTCCAACCAAAACTAATACTACAACAACAGTTATTATTTTCTTTTTCAAACTCATCTTATTTATCTAGTTTTTTATCAATAATTCGTTCCATATAATCTTGTAAGAATGCTTTACAACGTTTTTCTAGCATATTCATTTCGACAGTGCGATTACCAATTAAATTGTGTTTTAAATCTTTATCTTCTTTTTGGTAAAATCCGACAGCTTTTTCTCCGTCAAAGGTACATATATAATTGCCACTCATCATTTGGTATTTATCCGATGAATAACGCATTACAAAAGGAGAAACCTTGTCTTTGCTAATCAAACTCCTACCCCAACTTCTAAAAGGTTTGTCGTAGCCTATCATATCTAAAAGCGTTGGATAAATGTCTATTTGTTGTGCCCAATCTTTGTTTATTCCTTTGTATTTTTCATTCGGACTGAAAAACATAATTGGAACGGTATGCAAATTTTGGTCTTTATAATATTCGTCATAATAAATTAAATTATCATGATCGGCTACCAACACAAAGATAGTGTTATTGTACCATGCTTCTTTCTTGGCTGCATTAAAAAACTTCCTTAGAGAAAAATCGGTATAACCTATACATTGGTGAATTGGATTATCTCCTTTCGGAAATTTTCCTTCATATTTCTCAGGAACCACATAAGGCTCATGCGATGAAACCGAAAATAAAGTCGCCATAAAAGGTGCTTTCTTTTGACTTAATGTTTTGTTGAAATATTGAAAAAACGGTTCATCCCAAATTCCCCAAGAGCCATCAAAATCAGCATCATTATTGTATTCATTTTTGCCATAATAATGATCAAATCCTAAGATATTTCCGAAACCTAAAAATCCCATCGAACCATTAGGTGCGCCATGAAAAAAGGAAGTGTCATAACCGTCGCTTTTCAAAATAGAAACCAGTGATTGAATCTTTTGTTTTGGATAAGGAGACGAAGTAAAGGCATCTTTAAACGACGGAATTCCTGCCAATACAGACGACATTCCATGAATCGATTTGTATCCATTAGCATACGCATTTGTAAAAATCAAACTGTGTTGTGCCAATGAATCTATAAACGGCGAATAACCTTTATATTTGGGGTCTTTGCTATCTTTATTGAACGCACTAATGTATTCTCTACCATAACTTTCTAATATAAAAATTACTACATTAGGTTTCGTTTTCGGATTAGTTTTATACCGCTTTACTGGAACAACTAAAGAATCGATAGTCGCTTTATCAACTAGATTTATTTTCTTAAAAGTATTGGTATTCCAAGTTCTAATTATAGCGAAAGGCGTATTCAATACAAAATCAGCTTGTGAAGCATCGGTTACAAAACGACTGGCATCAAGCAAATTAATTGGGCGTGTACTTTTTCTAAAATCACCACGAATTCCCCCAATTGCCAATGTTGAAAGTAGTAAAAAGGTTAAAACTGATGTTACAAAAAATTGGATGTTTAACTTATGTTCCTTGTGACTAACTCTAACTTTTTTATATAAATAAATCCAAAGAAAAGCACAAAGAAAGAACAATAAAAAAACATGCCAATATTCAACCAAAAAATTCAAAAACAAACGCGTTTTATTGGTTTCATTTTCTAATGTATCTAAAGATGCTCTGGTACTTCTGTTGAAGGTATATTTATAGTAAATAAAATCGATAAAATTAGCCGTATACGCCAATAAATTGGTGATAAAATACAAGTAGAATAAAAACTTCTGAAATCCTTTTTTGTAATTAATTACTAATGGCAAAATAGATAAAATAATGAACAACGAATTGACATAAATGAT
>CANCFZ010000009.1 GCA_947377425.1 Flavobacteriaceae bacterium | reverse complement strand
TGAACTTTACTTTCTTTTGAACTCTGATATACGAAATACATTCATTAATCATTATTCTTCTTATCCAACCTTCAAAACTTCCTTCGTGTTTAAACTTATTTAAGTTGGTAAACACTTTCATAAAAGCAGTTATCATAACATCTTCTGCTTGGTGTAAATCTTTTATGTATTGTCTGCAAACACTTAACATTTTTGGAGAAAATTTAGAATAAATCTTGTGTTGTGCATGACGATTGTTCTCGACAGCCAACTCGATTAATTCTCTTTCTTCTTGATGTAAGTTGATTACTTTCATTTTTTGATTTAAGAATTAGGATTTTTTGATTTAGGATTTACCTAACAAACTAATTCAGACTTCTATTAGCATAGACGATTGTAGTTGTGAAATGGTTGCATGAATTGGTAAAAATAAATAAAAATATTTTATGAGTTTCCTACGGAATGACAAACTATGTGGACAAAAACTGGGTAAAACTGAATACTGAACACTAGAAACCGAACACTACTTTTTTCTTTCAATAACATAATTAACCATCAATATCAAACTGTCCTTATAAGTAGAATTTGGGAAATTTTGAATCAAAGCGAGTGCTTCTTGTTGGAATTGCTCCATTTTTTGTTCGGCATAGTGTAATCCGTTTTTGTTTTTTACAAATTGGATTACTTCTTTAACACGTTTTTTATCTTTGTTGTGATTTTTAATCGAATTGATGCACCAGCTTTTTTCTTTAGTAGTACAATTGTTCAAAGCAAAAATTAATGGCAAAGTCATTTTTTGTTCTTTGATGTCAATTCCGGTTGGCTTTCCGATGGCATCATCCGTATAATCAAATAAGTCATCTTTAATTTGAAAAGCCATTCCTATTAGTTCACCAAATTTTCGCATGGTTTCTACTTGAGTATCATCTTCAGATACCGAACGAGCTCCAAGCGCACAACAAGCAGCAATAAGTGTCGCTGTTTTTTGGCGGATGATTTCGTAGTAAATGTCTTCTGTAATATCTAATCTTCTTGCTTTTTCTATTTGAAGCAATTCACCTTCACTCATTTCTCGTACAGCTACTGAAATAATCCTAAGCAAATCGAAATCGCCATGATCTATTGAAAGCAACAATCCTTTTGAAAGCAAATAATCACCAACTAAAACGGCTATTTTATTTTTCCAAAGCGCATTTATTGAGAAAAAACCTCTTCTTCTATTGCTATCATCCACCACATCATCATGAACCAAAGTTGCCGTATGAATTAACTCAATTACACAAGCACCTCGATACGTTCGTTCTTCAACAGCACCTCCAGAAATCATTTTGGCTGTTAAAAAAACAAACATTGGTCGCATTTGTTTTCCTTTTCGGTTAACTATATAATAGGTGATTCTATTTAACAACGCCACTTTGGAAGACATGGATTCGTAGAACTTTTTTTCAAAAAGCTCCATTTCCATTTGAATGGGTTGTTTTATTTGGGATGTGATATTCATTAGCGTTCAAATATACAACAATCAAACTATTTGAAAAATAATTTATGGTTTGATTAAACCTTTTTAATTATAAAATGTCTTATCTTTAAACCACTAAAAAAGTTAAGTATGAAAACAAAAATTTTATTTTTAGGATTAGTGTTATCACTATTCACCGTTAGTTGTACTAAAGATAGTGCAGATAACTCTACAATTACAGCTGATGAAGCTACTGTAAATGCAAAAATTGATATTGCAAATGATGATGTTTCTGACATTGTTGAAACACAATTCAATGCTACAATGGACAATAGTTCAACAGGTAAAACTTCTGAAACTGCTACAACAACTTACCCAATTATTACAAGAGTACCCGCTTTTGGAACAGCACCAACAGTTGGACAAACAGTTACAAAAACTATTGATTATGGAACTGCTGGAGTTACATTACCAAACGGAAATGTTTTAAAAGGAAAAATAATTATTTCTTTCACTTATGAGCCAACTGCAACTTCACATACTATTAGTTATACATTTGATAATTTCTATCATAATGCTATTAAATTTGATGGTACAAAAACATTCACAAGAACAATGACTGTTGCTACAACAAGTTCACCAAGTCATCCTATTATTGTTATGACTATGGATATGACGGCTACTTTTCCTGACGGAAGAGTTTTTCAAAGAGTTGGAACAAGAACAAGAGAGATAATCGAAGGATTTTCTACTTTATCATGGACAGATAATATATACAAAGTAACAGGAAGTTGGTCTACAACGTTTCCTAATACTACGGTTCAAACAAGCACAATTTCAAATACAAATCCTTTAATTGTTAAAATGAGTTGTATAGCTGTGAACAAGCCATTATTAGTTCGTGGTGTAATTACTTTTGTAAGAAATTCACATACTGCCACTTTAGATTATGGAACTGGAGATTGTGATAATATTGCTATTTTCACAATTGACGGTGTTCCACATACAATTATAATAGGAAACTAAAATCATTCATCTGATTATAAAAGGAAACGTCTCAAGAAATTGAGGCGTTTTTTTTATGCTTCTTTATTGGCCAATTGACCACAAGCTGCATCAATATCTTTTCCGCGGCTTCTTCTAACTTTTACAATAATACCAGCTCTTTCAAGTTCTTTGATGTATAAATTTACCGATTCCTCTGATGCTTGTTGGAATTCGCCATCATCGATTGGGTTGTATTCGATTAAATTTACTTTGCACGGAACGTATTTACAGAATTTCACTAGCGCATCGACCGCTTCTTTATTATCATTAATTCCTTTCCAAACGACATATTCGTAGGAAACTTTACTTTTGGTTTTTCTATACCAATATTCTAAAGATTCACGCAAATCTTTCAACGGAAAATTAGAACTAAAAGGCATAATTCTAGCTCGAACCTCATCAATTGCTGAATGTAATGAAACCGCCAATTTGAATTTCACCTCATCATCAGCCATTTTTTTAATCATTTTCGGAATTCCAGATGTCGATACCATAATACGTTTTGGTGACATTCCTAAACCTTCCTCGGAAGTAATCATATCAATTGCCTTGATGACATTGTTGTAATTCATCAACGGCTCGCCCATTCCCATAAAAACAATATTGGAAAGCGGACGATTGTGGTACAATTTACTTTCGTTATCTATGGCAAGAACTTGGTCGTAGATTTCGCCAGGCTCTAGATTTCGCATTCTTTTTAATCGTGCTGTGGCGCAAAAATTACAATCCAAACTGCATCCTACTTGAGAAGAAACGCAAGCTGTAGTTCTGGTATTTGTTGGAATTAGAACACTTTCTACCACCAAACCATCATGCAAACGAACAGCATTCTTAACGGTTCCGTCTTCGCTTCGTTGCATGGTGTCGACTTTGATATGATTGATTACAAAATGAGTTTCCAACATAGCGCGAGTTTCCTTAGAAACATTGGTCATGTCTTCAAAACTATGAGCACCTTTACTCCACAACCATTCATATACTTGATTGCCACGAAAGGCTTTGTCGCCATTAGCAACAAAAAATTCACGGAGTTGTTCTTTAGATATCGCTCGAATGTCTTTTTTCTCAATCATAGTGCAAAGGTAAAACAATTTGTTGATTTGGTAATTTGTGTTTTGTAATTTGTAATTTTGCAAAAAAAACATCATGCATTTCATTTCTGAAGAATTAGAAAACTACGTAGAACAACATTCACAAAACGAACCCGAATTGTTGGTGAAATTATTTAAAGAAACCCATCAAAAAATATTGCAACCAAGAATGTTGAGTGGTCACTTTCAAGGTCGTGTTTTAAGTATGCTATCTAAAATTATCAATCCGAAAAACATTCTTGAAATTGGAACTTATACTGGTTATGCCGCATTATGTTTGGCAGAAGGAATGCGAAAAGATGGAACTTTAGACACCATTGATGTAAAAGAAGAATTGGTTTCTATACAACAAAAATACTTTGATTTATCTCCTTGGAAAGGTCAAATTATAGCACATTTAGGTTATGCTTTGGAAATTATTCCGACTTTAAATAAAAAATACGATTTGGTTTTTATTGATGCTGATAAAGAAAATTACATCAATTATTTTAATATGATTGTTCCAATGATGATTAAAGGTGGCATAATTCTATCGGACAATGTGCTTTGGAGCGGAAAAGTTTTGGAAGAATTAAATCCGAAAGATGTGAGTACAAAAATATTATTAGAATACAATCAAATTGTAAACAACGACCCAAGAGTAGAAACGGTTTTGTTACCTATTCGTGATGGGTTGACGGTTTCTAGAATTATCTAATTCTTGATGAAATATTTCTGATAAATTTTATAAAACACATATCCAAAAATTGCTCCAAATACATATCCAGTAAGAATATCCGTTGGGAAATGAACTCCTAAATAAATTCTACTATAAGCAAAAATTAATGGATAAAGGAAAATTAAAAAGGTGTACTTGTAATATTTTTTCAAAATTAAATACAAAAATATCATTGTAGCCATTGAATTAGAAGCGTGTCCAGAAAAGAAACTATAAGAATCCGATTGATGTACAATTCTGATAATATCTTTAAGTTCAGGATCATTGCATGGTCGTAACCTTTGAAAAGTTGCTTTAAAAAACTCTACGGATGTATTGCAACAAAATAAAATAATAGCAATAAACAGAATTATAATTCCTAATTTTTTGATTCCGATTTTTTTATAAAGAAGATAAGCTAAAAACAAAAAAAACGGAGTCCAATAAACTTGTTTAGTAATAATTAACCACAAGCCATCATAAGTTGTCGAGCCAAATCCATTCAAGTAAATCAGTAACTCTTTATCTAAAGTGATTATTTTTTTGAACATTACATTTGACGCTTAATTGGCCCTGATATATCTTCGACATCCTCTTTAACCTTAGCAAAGGTTTCGGTTGCTCCTATAAAAATGTCTTCTCCCATACCTATACTTGGTGTTGCTACACTTTCTTTGACCTTATCAACTTCTTCTGTAAATGAAGAAGCGACCTGTTTTAAAGAACCACTTATTTCTTTAACATCAGCACTTTTCTGAATTTCAGTTTTTATTTCGTTGGTTGCATGCTTTAAATTAGCCATTACTTTAGCAAAAGTTCTAGCCGCTTCAGGCAATTTATCTGTTCCAAAGAGCATTAAAGCTATAAAAATGATAAAAATTAATTCCCCTCCACCTATTCCAAACATAATTTTTCTTATTTATTGAGCTGCAAAGTTACAAACTTCTCTATTCAAATTTTGATTTTAATTGTTCTTCTTTTGGCCAAGTATTATTAGTAACATCAATATCCGCTGTTTCTAGTTTTGGGTCGATTTGAATTTTAGTTATTGCTTTTTGAGTAGCAAAAGTTCGGCTTACCTCTTTATCATTCATTCTCCAAATTTGGGCTGGAAATTTTTGAGTTTCTGTTGTTCCGTCTTCATACGTTAATTCTACGATAATTGGCATTACCAATCCACCTGGTTTGTCAAAAGTTACTTGATAAAAATACTTTGGTTCTTTTAGTTTTACTTTTTCATCCGCAGAAAAATGTTCGTTAACATAATCATCTAAAGCTTTATAATCTAAAATTTTAAATGGCTTGTTCATTTCAGTTTTATAATCTTCGCTTCCGTCAGCAATCATGTAAATCATTGGCCCAGGATTGGTATCACGACGACGTCTAGTTTTCACAAATTCAGTCACCTCTTTCGAAGGTTCATTGCTTACATAGTATTTCTTCACTTCTTTAATTCCAATATCGTTGGCATCGGTTGAATAAAACCAACCTCTCCAATACCAATCTAAATCTACTGCCGAAGCATCTTCCATAGTTCTAAAGAAATCTTCTGGAGTTGGATGTTTGAATTTCCAACGATTGGCATAGGTTTTAAATGCATAATCAAACAATTCATGCCCCATTACCGTTTCACGAAGAATATTCAAAGCTGTTGCTGGTTTTCCATAAGCATTATTCCCAAACTGTCGAATGCTTTCAGAGTTAGTCATGATTGGTTCCAATCCTTTTTGATCTCCACTCATATAAGGAATGATATTTTTTGCTGGACCTCTACGTGATGGGAATTTTGGATCGAATGACATTTCTGCCAAATATTCCATAAATGAGTTTAACCCTTCATCCATCCAAGTCCATTGGCGCTCATCAGAATTGATAATCATTGGAAAGAAATTATGCCCAACTTCATGACAAATAACGCCTAACATTCCGTATTTAGTTTGGTCATTATATTTCCCATCTGCATCTGGTCGACCATAATTCCAACAAATCATCGGATATTCCATGCCTTGATCTCTTGCATTTATTGAGATAGCTTTTGGATAAGGATAATCAAATGTATAACTCGAATAACTTTTTAAAGTATGTGCAATAATTCTAGTAGAATATTGTTCCCAAAGCGGATTTCCTTCTTTAGGATATAATGAAATTGCCATTGCAACAGTTTTTCCTGTTCTAACTGCCATCGCATCATAAATAAATTTTCTTGATGTTGAAATTCCAAAATCACGAACATTTTCTGCTTTAAATTTCCATGTTTTTTTCTTGTCAGAAAATCCTTTTTCAGATGCTTCGGCTTCGGCTTGAGTTACTACAATTACTGGATTATCAAACGATTTTTCGGCTTGCGCATATCTTGCAAGTTGTGCTGGAGTAAAAACTTCTGCTCTGTTTAATAGTGTTCCTGTAGCTTCTAGAATATGATCGGCTGGAACTGTAATGTTTACTTCAAAATTTCCGAACGGCAAAGCAAATTCACCTGAACCCCAAAATTGCATATTTTGCCAACCTTCAACGTCGTTATAAACCGCCATTCTTGGATAAAATTGAGCTAAAATATAAAGATTATTTCCATCTTTATCAAAATGTTCATAACCAGATCGACCGCCATCAAGCGTATAATTATTTATCAAGTAATTCCATTTTACAGAAAACGAAATTTTCTCACTATGCTTTAAAACCTTTGGCAACTCAATACGCATCATCGTTTGATTGATGGAATATTGCATTGGTTTTCCTAATGCGTCTTTTACATAATCAATATTGAAACCTCCATCGAAATCTTCTTCTAAATATTTCCTTGAAAACCCTTGAACATCAATTGCTGGATTGGTTTTGTTGCTTTCTACTAAAGGTGAAAGTGACTTGCGAGATTGTTGATTTTGATCCAATTGAACCCAAAGATAATCTAGTGATTCTTTGGCATTATTGGTATAAGTAATGGTTTCTTGACCGTATAATTTTGTGTTTTTATCGTCAAGTTCAACATCTATTTTATAATCGGCTTGTTGTTGATAATATTCAGGTCCAGGCGCACCAGAAGCAGTACGATACATATTAGGAGTTGCTAATAAATCATACATTTGTTTGAATTTATCAGGGTTTTTTTCGCTTTGAACTGGTTGTTTTGGAGTTTCTTGTGCTAAAACTCCAAGCGTAAAAAATAAAAAACCGAATTTTAAAATAGACGAATTACTCTTCATACCTAATTATATTTTAGGTTATAAAAGTAATTGTTTTTTAAGTAAGATTTTTGGATTGGAATTATTTTAACATTCCTTTAAAGTTTTCAGCAGTGAGTAACAAACTTTGTTTCTCTCCAGTAATATTGGCTTGAATGATATTTTGTTGTTCTGGAAATGATTCAATGAGTGCACTATTTTCAATTTCGAATTTTGTAATTTTAGGAATGTCTGTAATTCTGAAATAACATATTAGCACGTTGGCTTCTATTTCTTTACTTCTAAAACTCATAGGTTTTGAGACACCATTTACTTTTAAAATAAACTTTTCTGCCAGATATTTTTGCATTGCAGCTTCATCTTGAGGTATTTCTTTTTCGGTTCCGATGTTGCATTTGGTTTTATACCTTTTACCAATTGCTTCGTTCAAATCATCTATGAAAATTCTTGATGTAATTTGAATCATTTTCTTTTGAGACACATAATTTATTTGATAAATAGACGTGTAAAATTTGTGCACAGCCATTGATGAAAGGCTTACAAATAAAACTAATAACGATATGTTTCTAATGATTTTAGCCATAATTCAAATGTACTTACTTTTCTTTTAAAAGTTGTAAATAATTTACCGCTAATTCATTCATCACAAAAGTAGCCATAGTTTTATTTTTAGACTTCATTGCTTCAACAAATTTCGAGTCTTGAACAATATAATACTTGAAGCCCTTCACATAATTTTCGGGTATTTTTAATGTTTGAATAAAATATTTTTCTTCATACCATCCATCAATTTTATTCATTAACAATTCTTTTTTCTCTACTTCAACTTCTTTTTTTAACATCGCTGTTCTACCCGACATCCAATTTAGAATTGGATCAACTGGAAGAATTCCGCCTCCAGATGTTGCTGTATAAAGTTTTCTTTCTGCTGGCGTGTAATGCTTCATGTTTGGTGAAATTATTCCTAATGAAACCGCATTTATGTTTTTGTATTCGTTTATTTTTACTTCATCCAACAGTCTAATCAAAGGTTCTAGTTTTACAAAGAATAGTTCCTTCATAAAATCACTTTCTTTCAAAGCTAGTTTCAATCCTTTAAATTGAACAGCCGAAAACATCAATGTATCACCAACGCTAGCATTAATTGAAAAATAACCACCTCGTTCTGTCAAAGTTGCTTTTTCAGATTTAAGATTAATGATATAAATACCTTCCAAATCATTATAATCTGCTGTTATTTTTCCGTTTATTTTTTTAGAAGCTAGGAATCCCTGTCCAAAAGTTAAATTGACAAGGAAAAAGAAAAAAATAACTGTTTTAATTTTATGCAAAGTGCTGATTGTTCTGATTTTCGTTGTAAAAGTATCTTAAAGCACTCCAAAAAATTAGCCAACAAAATTGTAATTTTATGTTAATTATTAATTTGTAAATTTGGTGACAATTTAAAATAAAATTGAATTTACAATGAAAAACCTAATTATAGCAAGTACTTCTACACTTCATGGTGGAGATTATTTAGAATATTTACTTCCCACATTAGAACACCATTTTGCTAAATGCGAAACGATAGTTTTTATACCGTATGCAAGACCAGGCGGAATGTCGCATGATGAATATACCGAAAAAGTTGCGGTTGCTTTTTCTAAAATCAACAAGAAAATTATTGGTTTACATACTTTTGAAAATCCAATTGAAGGAATTCAAAACGCAGAAGGAATTTTTACTGGTGGCGGAAATACATTTTTGTTAGTTACACAATTGTATCAAAATAATGTAATGGAAGTTATATCTAAAGCAATTGAAAACGGAACTCCATATTTAGGATCAAGCGCTGGGAGTAATATTACTGGAATTTCAATGCAAACTACCAACGACATGCCTATAATTTATCCACCGAGTTTTAAAACTTTAGGTGCAATTCCGTTTAATTTGAATCCCCATTATTTAGATGCTAATTTACAAAGTAAACACATGGGAGAAACTAGAGAGACTAGAATTAAAGAATTTCATGCGTTTAATTCAACTCCTGTTCTTGGCTTACGCGAAGGAAGTTGGCTGGATGTAAAAGGCGAAAAAATAATTTTGAAAGGCGAATTAACTGCTCGTTTATTCCGTCAAAATCAAAATCCAGAAGAGATGAATCCCGAAACTGATTTAAGTTTTTTAGGAATTATTTAAAAAACAAAAAACCTCTAATTTTCATTAGAGGTTTTATTAAAGAGCGAAAGACGAGGCTCGAACTCGCGACAACCAGCTTGGAAGGCTGGAGCTCTACCAACTGAGCTACTTTCGCATTCTGTTACAAAATCAAACATAAAATGTCTTATTTTGTGAGTGCAAATATAAAGCATAAGTTTCTTTCGATGCAAATTTTTTTTAAAAAAATTTACTGTAGCATTAGTTTTACAAAATTCAATCGTTCTAAAAGTTTTATTATTAATTTGTTATCTGTTTCTTTGCAGTGAAAATTTTATGAAAAAAATTCAAAATATTAGTTCCACAGATACTTTTACAGTACGCAATCTAGTTTTGAGAATTGGAAAACCTATCGAAAGTTGTAAATTTGATGGTGATAATTTACCTACAACTAAACATTTTGGGTTGTTTATTAACGAAAAGTTAGTTGGAGTCGTTTCAGTTTTTAAAAATAAAAACGCTATATTTAATATTGAAAATCAATTTCAAATAAGAGGAATGGCAGTTTTACCAGAATTTCAGAAGAACGGTTTTGGCAAAGATTTAGTAAACCATTGCGAAGAACATATAAAAAATAAAAATAGAACTTTAATTTGGTTCAATGCTCGTGAAAATGCAGTTCCATTTTATAAAAATTTAGGTTATAACAAACTTGGAAATCCATTTTCTATTGCCGATATTGGAATCCATTATTTAATGAAAAAAGAAATTGGCTAATGCCTATGAATAAACTTTACTTACTATTACTACTTATCGTTTTTTCAAGTTGCAAGAGAAACATTTCTGTTAATTCTTCTGCGAATGCTTCTTTTATTGACTTTTCTTTTTTTAGCAATTCTGGAATAAAAATTGATTCTACCTTAATCAATAATTTCAAAGATGAAAATTTCAAAGTGTTTTATAAAAAATACAATTTTGAAACTGCTTGGAATGATAAAAGTTATCGAGATTTTATCATTAATGAAATTGGAAGGGCTGAAAATGAAGGGCTTCAAGCAAGAGATTATAATTATACTGAACTTAAATCTTTGGAAGAAAAATTTGAAGAATTATCCGATTCCTCGATTGTAAAATATGATTTATTACTTACAAAAAGTACTCAGCTTTATATTAATCATATTAGTAAAGGGAAACTAAATCCAAAGAAATTATATAAAGATTGGGATTTGGAAGAAAAACGAATTAATGTAAACAAAATTTTATTTGATTGTATTGATAACAATAATTTCAAAATAGCTATTGAAGATTGTAAACCTAACCATATCATTTATAAAAAATTAAAATCTTGTTTAAAAATTTTAAAAGAATACCCTAAAGATAATTTAAAAGAGTTGGTTGACTTAAGAGAGCGAATAGTTCCAAATAAGAAAAACAAATATCTTCCTCTTATAAAAAATCGATTGATGTATTGGGGCGATATGAAAGAGAAAGACACTATATTAAGTCAACTTTACACTAAAAAAACGCAAGAAGCAATTAAAATTTTCCAAGCTAGACATGGCTTAAAATCAGACGGAGTTATTGGAAGAAGTACAATTGAAGCATTAAATTTCACAAGAGACCAAAGAATAGAACAAGTTGTTGCTAACATGGAACGCTGGCGCTGGTTTGCTCATGACTTTAGCGATCATTATCTAATGGTAAACATTCCTGATTACAGCATTGTTGGTGTAAAAGATAGTGACACAATTCAATCACAACGTGTTGTTGTTGGAAGAGATACTCGCAAAACACCAATTTTACAATCTAAAATTTCTAATATCAATTTAAATCCAAATTGGACCGTTCCTCCAACTATTCTAAAAGAAGATATTTATCCTGAAGCTGAAAAAGACAAAGGTGTTTTCAAGAAAAAAGGATTGGTAATTTTAGATAACAAAAACAATGAAGTAAATCCGTGGACATGGAAAATAGAAGATGCTAACAAGTATAAATATGTTCAAAATCCGAGTAGAAACAACTCGTTAGGATCAATGAAAATTAATTTTCCAAACAAATATTCAGTTTATTTGCACGACACAAATCATCGTGATTTTTTTTCTTTTTCTTTTCGTTCTTTGAGTTCTGGTTGTGTTCGATTACAAAGACCTCTTGAAATGGCAGCATATATCTTGAATGACACTATAAAATGGTCACTTAAAAGAATTAAAGACACGACTGATATCAATTATTATTTAAAATTACTAAAGAAAAAACAACTTGAAATTAACACTAAAAACGCAAAACTACTCGCTAAAAATCCGAATCTTGTAATTGAAAAAAAAGAACTTCCAAAACCAGAATTGAAAACTATAGTTATCAAAGTTAATGAAGATATTCTTATTCATCAACTTTATTGGACTGCATGGGAAAACAAAGGCGTTTTAACTTTTAGGGAAGATATTTATTGTCTTGATGCTGATTTATTTAATAAATTAAGACATTAGTTTGGCACTTTCAATGCTACTCTTTGAAGGATGATAAATAAATAAACATGATTTTTCCTTAATAATCTGTATGATTTTTTTACTCAATTCAACTGGAACTGCTGGACAACCTTGACTTTTTCCAAGTCTGTTGTGGGTTTTAATAAAATTTTCCGAAACATAATCGGCTCCATGAATAACAATAGCTCTTTGTCTGGCATTGCTGTTAACACCATTCTCTAAACCATCCAATTTTAATGACAACCCGTGTTTTCCTTGATAAGCTTCACCGGTCGCAAAAAAACCTAAACTACTTTTATTAGATTCATTTTTATTAGAAAATTGATTTGCATAATCATTACCCGAATTTTTTCCATGCGCAACAAGGGAATTCAAAATAATTTTATTTTCATTCATATCGATTATCCACATTCTTTTTTCTTTAGAACTTAAGCTAAAGTCAATGATAGTAAGATAGTTTTTCTGAATTATTCCTTTTTCTTTAAGAAGATAGAAGCCTTCCAAAGCTTTAATAAAACTTTCAAATTTTGGAAGTTTAAAATGGTTTGAATCTAACGAATTATATACAACTGTTGCTTTTTTTGAAAAAGAAGTCATTGCATACACCTTAGGATGTTTGTTTTTTGTTCGATTTGGGGAAAAAGACGAAAAAACAAATACTGTAACGTACAATAAAGTTTTAATATTCATAAAATAAGTAGGTTATTGTAGTTACAAATATACAGTTCAACTTTTATTTTGTCAAATTAAAACGACACAAAATATCGATTAAGTGAATATTTGCTTCGACATAATACATTTTAACTATAAAAATGAATGATTTTTCTTATTTTTTAACAAAATCCTAGCATTTCATTTTTTTTATAGTGAGAATACTATTACAATAAATATTGTGTTATAATAATAAAGATTTATATTTGCCTAACAAACCTATAACTTATGATAAAATTAAGTTCGCTTTTCTGTATCGTTTTACTATTCTCCTCCCTTTTTGGATTTTCACAAGCTCCAAAAAAGAGTTTGAAAACTAAATTTTGCAATGAAAAAATTACAATTGATGGTAATTTTGATGAGGAAATTTGGAAAACAGCAGAAATTGCAACCGATTTTGTGATGCTTACTCCCGATAACGGAAAACCAGAATCTAAAGACCATAGAACAGAAGTTAAAATTGTGTATGACAACAATGCCATTTATATTGCTGCAACATTATTTGACCCTGAGTCAAGCAAAATACCTAGAGAATTAACTGCAAGAGATGATTTAGGTACTGCCGATTTATTTGGTGTCGTAGTTAATGGTTTTAATGATGAGCAACAATATTTTGGTTTCTATGTTAGCTCATCTGGAGTTCAAGCAGACGATTTATTCACAAATACAAACGGTGAAGATTTCTCATGGAATGCAATTTGGGAAAGCCATGTTGAAATTAAAAAATATGGATGGACAATAGAAATGAAAATTCCTTATGCTGCATTACGTTTTTCTTCAAGTAAAAAACAAACATGGGGATTAAACATGTATCGTGAAGATAAAAGACATCGTCAAGATTATACTTGGAATTTAATTGATAATAAAATCAAAAACGAGGCCGCTCAACAAGGGCTTCTTGAAGGAATTGAAAATATTGAGACTCCAACTCGACTTTTCTTAATTCCTTATTCTTCTTATTATTTAAACAGTAACAAAACCCAAACAAAAGGCGAGTTTAAAGGCGGAATTGACATTAAATATGGCATCAATGATGCTTTTACTTTGGACGCTATTTTAGTTCCTGATTTTGGACAGACAGCTTTTGACAAAAAAGAACTTAATCTTGGCCCGTTTGAACAACAATTCAATGAAAACAGACCTTTTTTCACAGAAGGAACCGAATTATTTAGTAAAGGCGGATTACTATATTCGAGAAGAATTGGAGGAAGTCCATCGACTTCTGCAGAATTAGGAACTGATGAGGAATACATAAAAAATCCTACGTCAGTAAATTTACTAAACGCATTAAAAATTTCTGGACGTACAAAAAGTGGATTAGGGATTGGTATTTTAAATGCTGTTACAGACAAAACTTATGCTTCAATTAGAAACACAATAACAGGAGAAGAAAGAAAACAACTTGTAGAACCGCTTGCCAATTACAATGTTTTTGTTCTTGATCAAAGATTTCGTAAAAACTCATCCGTTTCACTTGTAAACACAAATGTAACAAGAAATGGAGAATTTCGCGATGCTAACGTTTCTGCATTAGTTTTTAATTTGAATACTAAGAAAAACACTTATAAATTATTTGGAGATTACAAATACAGTTACATCAACGATTTTAGTAGTTTAGAAAACAAAAAAGGATATGAAACCTCACTAAATTTTGCCGAAACTACTGGTAAATACAGATATTCTACGGGTGGCGAATATTATTCTAGAGATTGGGATCCAAATGATTTAGGAATCAATTATCAAACGCATTTTTACTCGTTATATTCACATCAAAGTTATAGAATATTAAAACCAACAAAAAGATACAATAGTTTTGATATTAGCACTAACGAATATACCGAATTTGATAACAAAACAAGCAGAATTCAATCTGCTGATTTCAGTTTGAATATAAACACTGTTTCCAAAAAAAATGATTATTATGGGTATGGATTTAGTTTAAGACCCATAAAAGTATTTGATTTTTATGAACCAAGATCAGAAAATCAAGTCAAATTCATTACGCTACCAGAATACTTAAATCCATGGTTTTATCTGTCAACAAACTACAATCGAAAATTTGCAGTAGATTTCAATCCATCATTTGCAGTTGTTAATCAAAAAGACAGGTACAACATCAACGCTTCTATATCACCTAGATACAGATTTAACGATAAATTCTTACTTAGTTATACTTTTTCTTATGGTTATCAAAATAATAATATAGGTTGGGTTGCTTTTGACAATTCTGATAACACCATTTTTGCAAGAAGAAATAGAACAACTTATAGCAATACCTTACAAGGGAAATATTCTGTAAACAATGTTATGAATTTCAGCTTAGCAGTTAGACATTATTGGAGTTACGCCTTAAATAATAAATTTATGACACTCCAAGATAACGGAAATCTTGTAGATAATTTGGCCTATACAACAAATCAAGATAGGTATTATAATTCTTGGAATTTGGATTTATCCTATTCGTGGTGGTTTGCTCCTGGAAGTCAAATTTCAGTACTTTATAGAAACAGCTCTAGTTATTATCCAGATGCTGATTTTAGTCAGAATTATGGACAAAATTTTAGAAAAGTATTCAATCCCGAAGGCTTAAATAATGTTTTATCATTAAGCATCCGTTATTTTATTGATTACAATGCTGTCAAACATTGGTTTCCTAAAAAACAACAACTTTAAAATCAGATTTCTACTAAAACGTTTTCGTTTTTTTTAGTCAAATTTTAGCCTTTACTTTTCATTTTAAGATTTTGCAAATGTGTATCTTTGTGTAAATCAAAAAGCAATCATGAACAAAAAAGTAATTTTAATGATTCTTGACGGTTGGGGAAAATCTCCAGATCCAAAAGTTTCAGCAATCGATAATGCCAACATTCCTTTTATAAATAGTTTATACACAAAATATCCAAATGCCCAACTACGAACCGATGGATTGAACGTAGGTTTACCCGAAGGTCAAATGGGAAATTCAGAAGTCGGCCACATGAACCTTGGTGCAGGGCGAATTGTATATCAAGATTTGGCCAAGATAAATCTAGCGGTTCAAAACAATACCATGAGCCAAGAAAAGCCACTTTTAGATGCTTTTCAATATGCAAAAGACAATAATAAAAAAGTACATTTTTTAGGATTATTATCCAATGGTGGTGTGCATTCTCATACTTCTCACCTATATTCATTAATAGAAGCTGCTGATAAATTTGGGTTGAAAAATACTTTCGTTCATGCTTTTACTGATGGTCGTGATGTTGATCCAAAATCTGGTGCTGGTTACATTCAAGATTTAGAAAATCATCTATCAAATTCCAATGCAAAACTAGCAACCGTTATCGGACGATATTATGCAATGGATAGAGATAAACGTTGGGAACGCGTGAAACTAGCTTATGATTTAATCGTAAATTCAGAAGGCGAACACACAACAAACGTTCTTGAAAGCATCCAAAAAAGCTATTCAGAAAATGTTACCGATGAATTCATTCAACCATTGGTTATTGTAGATTCAAATAACAATCCGTTAGCCAAAATCGAAGAAGATGATGTTGTGATTTTCTTTAATTTCCGAACAGATCGAGGTCGTGAATTAACAGAGGTATTATCACAAAAAGATTTTCACGAATTCAACATGCACAAAATGAATTTGTATTATGTCACCATGACTAATTATGATGACACTTACAACAATGTTCATGTGATTTATGACAAAGATAATTTGACAGAAACTCTTGGAGAAATTATAGAAAAGGCAGGAAAAACTCAAATTAGAATTGCTGAAACTGAAAAATATCCTCATGTAACTTTTTTCTTTTCTGGCGGAAGAGAAACACCATTTAGAGGTGAAAGTAGAATATTGAGAAATTCACCAAAAGTAGCAACTTACGATTTACAACCCGAAATGAGTGCTTTTGAATTGAAAGATGCATTAGTTCCCGAATTGAATAAAGGTGATGTTGATTTTGTATGTTTAAATTTTGCCAATGGCGATATGGTTGGACACACAGGAGTTATGGCTGCAGCAATAAAAGCATGTGAAGCTGTTGATACTTGTGTAAAAGAAGTTGTTGAAGCTGCTTTAGCCAATAATTACACCACAATAATTATAGCCGATCATGGAAATTGCGAAACCATGATTAATCCTGATGGTTCACCAAATACAGCTCATACAACCAATCCTGTGCCAATTATTTTAGTTGATAAAGATTTGAAAACCATTCATGATGGAGTTCTTGGCGACATTGCTCCTACTATTTTGGATTTAATGGGAATTGAAAAACCAGCTGTAATGACTAGACATTCGTTATTGTAAACTACTGATTTAGTAAAAGACAAAACCTATTTAGCCCTGATAGGAATGAAAATCCTTTTATTTTTGTTACCTGAGGTTCTCGAAGGCAACAAAAATAAAAGATTGAAATGGATAGCAGGAACAAGGAAACCAAAAATTCCCAAGCTGTTCGCTCCTTAAAAAACTACATTTTATTAAACAAATCGTAGTATTCTCTTTCTATTGCTTCTTGATGATTAGGATGCGCAATTCGAACTAATTCGGTTGCTCTTTGTCTAAGCGTTTTTCCGTATAAATCTGCAATACCATTTTCTGTAATTACATAATGAATGTGAGCTCTAGTGGTTACAACTCCAGCTCCTTGTTTCAAAAACGGAACAATTCTACTTACTCCTTTTTTGGTAATTGATGGTAAAGCAATTATGGCTTTTCCGCCTGGACTTAAGGATGCGCCACGAATAAAATCCATCTGACCTCCAACACCTGAATACATTTGCGGACCAATAGAATCGGCACAAGCTTGACCAGTTAAATCGACCTCAATAGCTGAATTTATTGCCACCATTTTAGGATTTTTACGAATTCGAGCCGTGTCGTTTACCATTGATGATTCTTTCATTTCGATAAACGGATTGTCGTTTACAAAATCATACAATCGTTTGGAACCCATTAAAAAAGTTGCCAAAACTCTTCCACGTAATGTGCCTTTATAATTGCAATTGATAATATCTTTTTCAATTAAATCAATAACACCGTCCGAAAACATTTCAGTATGCAATCCTAAATTTTTGTGATTAATTAATTTACTCAACGCTGCATTCGGAATAGAACCAATTCCCATTTGAAGTGTACTTTCGTCTTCAATTAGTGAAGCTATGTAACCACCAATTTTCTCCTCTTCAAATGTAAATGGTTCAGGTTCGTGACCATAAATTGGAACATCAACAGCTACCAAATAATCAATTTCAGAAACGTGTAAAATTCCATCACCAAAAGTTCTTGGCATTTGTGGATTTACTTGTGCGATTACAATTTTTGCGTTTTCAATAGCTGCAACTGTAGCTTCAACTGAAACTCCAAGTGAACAATATCCATGTCGGTCTGGCGGTGAAACATGAATGAATGCTACATCAAGTGGCAATACATTTTTACGAAATAAATGCGGCAATTCGCTTAGAAAAACTGGCGTATACGAACCATTACCTGCTTTTAAAGTGTGGCGCACATTGGCTCCGATAAAAAATGAATTTACATGAAAACTGTCTGCTAATGCTGGATTTGCATATCGAGCTTCACCTTCAACATGCAAGTGACATACTTCTACATCTCTTAATTCAGATGCTCTTTCGGTTAATGCGTTTGATAATATTGTTGGTGCAGCGGCAGCGGCTTGAAGATAAACTCTATCACCAGATTTTACAACTTTTACAGCTTCTTCTGCTGTTACATATTTACTCATACCTAATAAATTTTGAACAAAGTTAAAATCGGATTTTCAAAAAAAATATGATAAAACTCATGATTAAATAAACTTTTGAAGGATAAAATTCCAATTTCAAACGATACTGCTAAATTACAATAATTTAAGTTCGAAAATTTCTGTTAACTGAACACACAACACTGAACACTTTTCACTATTTTTGCACTCAGAAATTTAGAAAAATGATTATTCCAAAAACAAGAGAAGAAATTGAATTGATGCGTGAAAGTGCTTTAATCGTTTCTAAAACATTAGGTGAAATTGCTAAAGTTATTAAACCTGGTGTAACTACTTTATATTTAGACAAATTAGCCGAGGAATTCATTAGAGACAATGGCGCAGAGCCCGGGTTTTTAGGAATGTATGGCTTTCCAAATTCACTTTGTATGAGTCCAAATGCACAAGTCGTTCACGGAATTCCAACTAATAAACCATTAGAAGAAGGCGATGTGATTTCGGTTGATTGTGGTGCTTTGAAAAACGGATTTTACGGCGATCACGCTTATAGTTTTGAAATTGGAGAAGTAGCACCAGAAGTTAAAAAATTACTTCAAGTTACTAAAGAAAGTTTATATGTTGGTATTCGTGAATTCCGAATTGGAAATCGTGTTGAAGATGTAGGAAGTGCCATCCAAAAATATTGCGAAAGTCATGGTTATGGTATAGTTCGTGAATTAGTCGGACACGGTTTAGGCAGAAAAATGCACGAAGACCCAGAAATGCCAAATTATGGCAAAAAAGGGCGTGGAAAATTATTTGTTGAAGGCATGGTTGTTGCAATTGAGCCAATGATAAACATGGGGACCAAAAACATCAAACAACTAAAAGACGGTTGGACAATTTTAACAGCCGATGGAAAACCAAGTGCCCATTTTGAACACGATGTTGCGTTAATTGACGGAAAACCTGAAATTCTATCGACTTTTAAATATGTTTATGACGCTTTGGGAATTGTTAGTAATGAAGAAGATGAGTTTAGAAAAATTCCATTGACTCTATAAAATTTAACAAAGATTCACAGAGAAACACTGAGATTCTTGAGTTAATAAAAACAAATTAAAAAGAACTCTGTGCTGCCTCAGTATCGCTCAGTGTCGCTCATTGAAACTAATGAAAAAAATATTCAAATTCATCTTAAACATCATTCCTCGTCCGATACTAATCCGATTGAGTATTGTAATCCGTCCAATTTTAGCTTTTCTATTAAAAGGAAATCGTTTTACCGATCCAATTGACGGAAAAAGTTTCCGAATGTTTTTACCTTACGGATATGGAAATCAAAGGAATAATGTTCTTTCTCCTAGTACATTATCATTAGAAAGACACCGTTTATTGTGGTTGTATTTACAAAATGAAACAGATTTTTTTACTTCAAAAGCAAAAAAGAAAGTGCTACATTTTGCGCCAGAACAAGAATTCTACAAACGTTTTAAGAAGCAAACTAACATCGAATATACAACTACCGATTTGCTTTCGCCTTTAGCGGATATAAAAGCGGATATTTGTAATTTACCTTTTAAAGATAACGAATACGACATCATTCTTTGCAATCACGTTTTAGAACACATTCCAGATGATACTAAAGCAATGCAAGAATTATATAGAGTTTTAAAACCCGGCGGAATGGGAATCTTTCAAATCCCACAAGATTTATCTCGCGCAACAACTTTTTCGGACGATTCGATTGTTGACCAAAAAGAAAGAGCTAAAATCTTTGGACAATACGATCACGTTCGTGTCTATGGCAGAGATTATTTTAATAAATTAAGAAGTATTGGATTTAAAGTTGTTGAAGAAGATTATACAGCAAAACTAACTCCAGAACAAGTTGAAAAATATTGTTTGGCAAAAGGTGAAGTTATTCCTGTTTGTTTTAAGTAAAAATTTACACCTACTACATTTGTAAATAATAATAGTACTATCTTTACGTTTGATAATAAAATGTTTATGCTTAAAAAATATCTATTTGCAACACTTCTTATCCTTTCAATAACTAAAATAATTGCTCAAGAAAAAGAAGTAAACCCACCTTATTTCATCAAAGCGGTATCATTTGTTCAAAACGGACAAAATGTGGTTCCAATATTCCTTTTAGGTGATTCGTTTCAATTACAATTTGATGATTTACACGGTTCAGAAGATAATTATTACTACAAAATCACCCATTGCGATTACGATTGGAAACAATCTCAACTTTCAGTTAATGAATATTTAGGCGGTTTCGATGAACAACGCATTCAAGATTACAGTAATTCATTTAATGCACTTCAAATTTATTCGCATTACCGATTAACGCTTCCTAACAATCGGACACAATTAAAAGTAAGCGGAAATTATATCATCAGTATTTTAAATGAAGACAGAGAAGTTGTTTTCTCAAGAAAATTGATTGTTTATGAGGACCTAGTTTCGGTTCCGTTGCAGGTTAAAAGAGCTCGAAATGTTACTGATGCTCAATACATGCACAACATGGATTTTGCCGTAAGATCAAATGCTATTACTTTTCAAAGTCCACTAACAAATATCAAAGTACTTTTATTGCAAAACGGAAAATTTGATACTGCAATTACCAACATCAAACCGATGTACACCATTGGAAACGATTTGATTTATAAATATGACAAAGAAACCCAATTTTGGGGCGGAAACGAATACCTCTTCTTTGAAAATAAAAACATTCGAGCAGCCAATAACAGCATTGCTCATGTAGATTCTAATAGCGGATTATATAGCTGCTACCTCTACACCAATAGTGCTCGCGCATCACAACAATATACCTATTGGCCTGATATAAATGGTAGTTTTTTAGTAAATAAAATCAACGCCGAAAACAACGATATTGAATCGGATTATGCTTGGATTTATTTTTCGCTTTCTGCTCCTGCTTTTTATCAAAACAAAAGTATCTATGTAACTGGAATGTTTAATAATTATGTACTTTGTGACGAAAACAAAATGGATTATAACGAAAAAAAAGGTTTGTATGAAAAAGCAATTATGGTAAAACAAGGATTTACAAATTATTGCTACACCATTGCCGACAGTAAAGGAAAAATTGATAATGAAGATGCAATTGATGGTAATTTTTGGCAAACCGAAAATAATTACCACGCCATTATTTATTACAGAGAAAACAACCAACGCTATGACAGAGTTATAGGAAACGGTGTCGCAACCTCAACAGACATAATCAATTAATCATTTATTAATACAAAAAATGTTGGTTTTTTTATTAATTTTGTAACTTTACAAAAAGTTTCTTTATGGTTACCCAAATCACAAGAGGTATAAAAATATCAGTTAATACTAGTTTTGAAGGTACTTACTTCAAAAACTATAAGATACATTTTGCCTTTTCGTATGAGATAACTATTGAAAATCACAGTAAAGATTCTGTACAATTAACTTCGCGTCATTGGGAAATTTTTGATTCATTAAATAATATAGAAATTGTTGATGGTGAAGGAGTAATAGGCAAAAAACCAGTTTTAAAACCAGGCGAAACGCACACCTATAGTTCTGGTTGTTTATTATCATCTCCACATGGAGCAATGCGTGGTTTTTTCAACATGATTAACTTTACAACTACAAAAACGTTTAAAGTTATTGTTCCATCATTTCGTTTGAGCGCTCCTTATGCGTTGAATTAAAATCTTTATTTAAAGATACTATTAAGAATTTCTCTCGGAAAGTTTAGTATTATTTGTTATCAAAAATTCAAAAAAACCTTTGTACTTTTGTTACAAATTAAATAATTCGCATCCTTTGAATTATCTAATTATCACAATCACTAATTATCTAAATTAAAAAATATGCCTAAAGGATTCTTTCACGTACCAAAAGCGGTTAATGAACCTGTAAAATCATATGCTCCAAATTCTCCAGAAAAAACAGCTGTTTTAGCTGCTTACAAGAAAATGTGGGACGAAACAATTGATGTTCCAATGTATATCGGTTCTGAACAAATTAGAACTGGAACTACTAGAAATATGTCTGCGCCACATGATCACCAACACATCGTTGGTATCTATCATTTAGCTGAAAAATCTCATGTTGAAAAAGCAATTTCATCAGCATTAGAAGCAAGAAAAAAATGGTCAAACATGCCATGGGAACATCGCGCTGCTATCTTTTTAAAAGCAGCTGAACTTATAGCAGGTCCATATAGAGCTAAAATTAATGCAGCGACAATGATTGCACAATCTAAAACTATTTTTCAAGCAGAAATTGATGCATCATGTGAATTGATTGACTTTTTACGTTACAACGTAGAATTCATGACGCAAATTTATAACGACCAACCAAAATCAATTTCCGATGTTTGGAATAAAGTAGAATATAGACCATTAGAAGGTTTTGTTTATGCAATTACACCTTTCAACTTTACAGCTATTGCGGCCAATCTTCCTGCAAGTGCTGCACTAATGGGAAATACTGTAGTTTGGAAACCAAGTGATAGCCAAGTTTTCTCAGCAAAAATTATTATCGATATTTTCAGAGAAGCTGGAGTTCCTGACGGAGTTATCAACGTAGTTTTTGGTGATCCAGTAATGATTACTGATACCGTTTTAGCAAGTCCGGATTTTGCTGGAGTTCATTACACTGGTTCAACTTTTGTATTCAAAGAAATTTGGAAAAAAATTGGAAATAACATTCACACTTACAAAACCTATCCTAAAATAGTTGGAGAAACAGGTGGAAAAGATTTTATCGTTGCTCATCCGTCAGCGAATGTGAAACAAGTCGTAACTGGAATTACTCGTGGTGCTTTTGAATTTCAAGGACAAAAATGTTCGGCAGCTTCAAGAGCTTATATTCCGCAAAGTTTATGGCCTGCAGTAAAAGAACAATTAATAATCGATGTTAATTCTATGAAAATGGGTTCGCCAGAAGATTTTGGTAATTTCATAACTGCAGTAATTCACGAAGGTTCGTTTGATAAATTGGCAAGTTTTATTGACCAAGCTAAAAAAGATGCTGATGCCGAAATTGTTTTAGGTGGAAATTATGATAAATCGAAAGGTTACTTCATTGAACCAACCGTTATCGTTACTACAAATCCAAAATATGCTACAATGGAAACCGAACTTTTCGGACCAGTAATGACAATTTATGTATATGAAGATTCCAAATGGAACGAAACTTTAAAATTAGTAGATGAAACTTCTGAATATGCATTAACTGGAGCCATTTTTAGTCAAGACAGATACGCGACAATTGAAGCAACCAATGCGTTACAAAATGCTGCTGGGAACTTTTACATCAATGATAAACCAACTGGTGCTGTTGTAGGAATGCAACCATTTGGAGGCGCGAGAGCTTCTGGAACAAATGATAAAGCAGGTTCAATGCAAAACTTATTACGTTGGGTTTCGCCAAGAACTATTAAAGAAACTTTTGTAACTCCAGAAGATTATCGTTATCCATTTTTAGGAGAATAATTCAAAGTACGAGGTAAGATATACGAGGTACAAAATGTAATATTGAATTTTAAAAAGCTCATTCAGAAATGTTTGAGCTTTTTATTTTCCTGATTACTAATTTTTTATATATTTGACGACTTTATCAAAATAAAAAACATGAGACCAAAATTATTTTTTCTATTACTTTTAATTTCAGCTTTGGGGTATTCTCAAAACACAATAAACTCATTTTATGGTGACAATGGCACAAGTTTTTTGTTGCTTACCTCAGCTAATTCACTTGATCATAGTCCAACAGGCGCTAATCAAACATGGAATTTCAGTCAATTGCTTTCTTTAGGAAATTCGGTTCACACTTATGCTGCTCCTACTACATCAGAATTGTCAACTTACCCTGGCACAACAACCAATATAATCTCTACTAGTACACAAGGCACAACTGTTAGCACAGGTAATCTTTATACAAAAAATTTATCAGGTGTAGTTTCAATAACTGGCTTAAACACATCAGGTCTTAATGCAAATTTTGCAACAAACAATGCTACTATTGGAACATTTCCTATGAATTATGGCTACACCAATACAGACAATAACGTTTCTGGTAATTATACTTATACTACTTATTCAGGAACTTTTACTGGTACATTGGTAACTACTGTTGATGCTTATGGAACATTAACATTAAATGATGCTGGAAATGGAGCCTATTCAGGTACTGTTACTCGAATGAAAAACGTATTAAACATATCATTGAATTATGGGTTCTTCTCGAATATTGGAACCATAACTCAAACCAGTTATACCTATTGCAACCCAACTGTTTCTACAAATGATTTTGTGTTTAGAAATGTCACAACAACTTCTGTAGTTCCTTTAATGTCTATAAATCAAACTGATGTTACCATTGAAAAGCATCTAACAACTACTCTTACTTCAATTGAAAATCAAGCTATTGAAAACTCAATTTGGATAAAAAATCCAATAGAAAATTCAGTTCAGATTAATTCTAACCATGAAATTGAAAATGCTTCAATAACAATCACAGATGTTTTAGGCAAAACCATTTTTAAAGTCAATAATCAAACAATAAATGGAACATTTGAAATTCCAGTTTCGTTATCAAATGGAGTTTATTTGATAACTATTGACAATAAGAATGGAAGTATTACTAAGAAAATCATAAAAGAATAAAACTAAAAAGTCTCCAAACGGAGACTTTTTTTATGCTTTAAACTTCAACGGTACGTGAACCACTTTCTTAGTTTCAAAAAATTCATTGTCAAAAAACTCTGAAATATTATATTC
>CANCFZ010000008.1 GCA_947377425.1 Flavobacteriaceae bacterium | reverse complement strand
GATGTTGTTGTAAACATCATCTGGATTTTCAGCCATGAATTTCTCTATTGCTTCACGGTTGTTTTCTCTTGTGATTGCAATAACTTTATTGAAACGCGCAATTTGATATACAAAATTCCAACCCATTCCGTCTTCAGAACCTTTAAAAGGATTTACAGCATAGCAAGTCGCTAAAATAGTTTTGTTACTCATTTGTTCTAGATTTTAATAATTTGGCAGGAACACCACCAATAATTGAATTTTTATTGAAAGATTTTGTAACAACACTTCCTGCTGCAATAATGCTACCATCGCCAATTTCTACTCCATCAAGGATGGTTACTTTACTTCCAATCCAGCAATTTTTACCAATTTTTATTCCTTTTCTTGAAACGCCTTGATGACGAATAGCAATGGAGGTGTTTTCATAATTATGATTTTCGGGATGACAACTTAAATATTGTCCAACAATGCATTCATCTCCAATTTCTAATCCGCCAGCACCACCTAAATAAGCAAATTCTCCAATGCCAACATTGTTTCCAATTACGATTTTATCGCCAATATCATTTAGCGAAGTAGATACTATTACACGACTAAAAGCTCCAATTGAAACATTATCACCAAATTGAATTCCGTTTTTGCTTAATGCCGAAATATAAACTTGATTTCCTAATCGAAGAAATTTTCCCCATTTTATTTTTGAAATATTAAAAAATGAAACTCCTTTTCCGAGCATCATTCCTTTTGGTTTTTTTAAAAGAAAAATCACTTTCGAACCACGAAACAAATAGCCAATTTGTATCCAAATAAATTGAATCAATGCTCTGGAATTCAAAGCGTCATCAAATTTAAAATTCGGATTTCGAAGTTGAATTATTTTTTGAACTATTGATTTCATTTAGGCTAAATTTACAGTTTTAATGATTTGATTTAGAGTCGTTTCTAAATCAATATTATTAATTGGCATATAAATAGAAGAACTGCTTTTGGATTGTAATGAATTAAACAATTGTGTATAATCTTTGGTTAAACTCTCAATGGTTTCTTTACTTAATTCTTTTTTTCTGTTTAAAATGATATTGGCATCAGCAAAAAGGAAAAAATTATATTTAGGTTTTAATAATAAATTGTAACCAAATCTTGAAATATTTTTTGGCAAAACAATATTACTTCTTTTGCTATCATTGATAAAATCAAAATAATAACGATCATAAATCACTACATGACCTCTTAAAATATGTTTAAAATAAATCACAAATTGACCAAACAAGTAATCACAATAGTAATAAGTAAATCGTAATAATGATGATAAAAAATTACTGTTTTTACCTTGTCTAGGAAGGCTTGAAATAGTATCTTGATGTGCTTTTTCTTTCCCTTTTGACCAAACACTTAAAATTGGTAAAACAGAAGGACGATGACGCAAAATAACAACTTTTTTTCTAAATTGTTTTTCAATTCTATAAGCAATATTTTCAATAACTGTTGATTTTCCTGCTCCGTCAACACCGCTAAAAGTCACGATGAAACCATTGCTTTTTTTGCTGTTTTTCATAGTATCGATAATGTAATTAAATGTGTTTTTTAAATAATTTAAACCTTTATTGCTTTTGTATTGATTAATGAAATGAAGTAATAAATGTTTGTCTTTTGAAGCATCTTTAAAGTAATCTGACATGTTCAAATCGATAGCTTCATTTGAATTGATTATGGCTTGTTCATAAACCAAATATTTGTTTGGAATTTTTGCTCCATTTAGAATGTAAAACAAAACTACATATCGAGCAGTATCAATATTTGAAGCATTTTTAATACCATAATTGTTGATAAAATTGGTTGCAATAACTTTTTGTGTATCTAAAATTTCGAGATTTCTGCGTTTTAATTGCCATATTAAATCTATAGAAAGAATATCTGCATCATTAGTAAAAACTTGTATGGTGTTCATAAATGATCGCTTACAAGTTGTGATTTTTGACACTAAAGAATGTCTCTTTAAGATTTGAATAATTGTGTCATTCATTTTTTTATCGATTACCAAATCAATATCTGAATTTAAACTTAATTTTTCTGGATAATCATTTTGAAATTTCAATGCAGCATATTCCTGATTTTGAATAGCATCAAATAAATCCATGATGACTAATTCTCTAGAAGTATTTTCTTCTAAAAAGAAAGTATTCAAAGCTTCAGTCCAAACTTGTAACAACCATTCTACTTGAACATGCCATTTAGGTTGCTCTGCATAAACTTTTAAATAATGCATGCAATTGATTAATAAATACCATTTTAAATAGTTATTTAACTCATCTAAATCATAATTAAAAATTTCTTTAGAAAACTCATCTTTACTAAAATTGATAATATCTGAATAGATTTCTTTCCAACATTTATGGTCAACTAAAACATCATTTTGAATGATAAAATGGAAATAATCGAATGCTTTTGGTTTGTCTGAACTAGCCAATTCCCAATCATAAATGGATAATTTTCCTTTGTTTTCAAACATGTTCCATTGTGTAAAATCGCCTTGTGAAAGTGAAATTTCAACTATTTCATCAGCTGGAATTGCATTTAAAATTGTATTTATTTTACGAATTGTGTTTTTTGGAATTCTCTTGTCATCTATGGTTTGGAATTCATTTTTTAAATTTGTGAATAAGTTCCAATTACCAACTTTGATGGTTTTATTTTCAATTTTATTCATTTCAATTAAAGATTTTAAATGACTTGAAGTGATTTTTTTTAATCGTTTTCCATTATTCGAAATATCCGATAATTGAATAATTTCGGAAGATATTTTGGCTGTTTTTGGAGTTATAAATGTTGTAGAAATTGCATTAATTTTTTCTAACATTTGATGTTCATCATTAATTAATGTCTGAGCATTTGATGTTGTTGCAATTTTATAAAATGAATTATTTGCATATAAAATAGCTTTGTTGTTTGGTCCAACTGTTCCAGTGAAAAGTGCCCAATTAGTATCGAATTCAAATAGTTGATTGTCTATTTTTGAAACGAAATAGGTTTTCTTTTTGAATGCTATTTTTTGAAGTTTTAAAGTGAAAATCAATTTAATTATTGATGCAAAAAGGAAAGCTCTTTTACTGCCAACATTATAAAATTTAAGGAATAAAGGCTTGTTGCATTTTGCATTCCAAATCCAACGCGGAGATCCATCTGGATTGTTTATTGAAAGTAAATTAACTGCAACATCATTTAGATTTTCTTTTTTCAAAGAAACAGAATATCCAGTTTTATTAAAAATATTTTCCATTGTACAAGGTTTGTTACAATGTAATGTTCAAAATCGTGCCAAAGCATTAAAATGCTATAAATCAATAATGTAGTTTTTTCATGGAATGTTTTATATTCCAAATATTGGAAAAAAATCAATTTTTGGAAACTAATTAAGCAAATGCTTCAGGTCTTCTTTTTTTCAAATGAAGTCTTTGAATAGGAGTAATATGAGTTCTGTTTTTAAAGCAAACCGAAAAAATTATTAATTGATAGAACATAATTCCGTAGTTACTTTCACCAAAAATCCCGAATTCTGTAAAAGAATTTATTAGAACTGGAATTAGAATTCCAATAAGCATTAATCTGGTTTCTTTGTTCTCTGTAAAAAAAGCTTTTAGGGTAAAAAACACTTGAAAAAGAGCAATTGTTAAGCCAATAAATCCTAAATTCATTAAGACTTGCATGAAAGTATTGTGTGTCATTTTTCCGGGATACGTGTGCACACTTTGGAAAAAATCTTTGTAATCTATTCGCATGTATCCAAATCCTAAAAGGGGTTCTCTTGGTAATCCTTCTGTAATTAGAGCATGCCAAAATGGTAATCTTCCGGTTAAGGTTAAAATTTCTTCCATTCTTTTTTCATCTCCACCTTTTAAAATCATTTGATTTATTGCAAATGGCATAACCATTAAAACACCACCAATGATTGCCAATTTCAACCCTTGTTTTTTTGTTTGATTGATATGGAAAAAGATAATTAATAGTGCGCCAATTAAAGACGAACGTGATCCAGTCATGAACAGAGTATAGAAAATAACTAGGATTTTGATAATTGTCCAGACTTTATTTTTAAATCGGTATAAGTCAAATATTAAGCATGCAACTCCAACTCCAGCTAGCATTCCAAGTTCGTTCGGGTTCATTATTGTTCCGCCAAGTCGCGCTTCTTCACCGCCATTCGTTAGTCTAAAAAATACATCTGGATTTACCCAAAGTCCAATAGCAAAAATTAGTTGTAAAATAAAAACAGTATTCCCCAATAAATGGTATAATCGGATATTGTGGCCTGGATAAAAAGTGTCTAAGATTTTCAAACTTTTGATAAAAAAATAGGCAAAAACAAAGCTTTGAAATGTCATAAACCATTGTAAGGCACTGAAACCAGGATCGGTGCTCCACATAAAAGACATTAATCCTAAAAAAAGATAGCAGATATAAAGCAATGGAGAAAAAGAGTTTTTATATCCCATTGTATTTACCGCGCCATGATTAATTATTTTTTTGTAAATTAAAATTGACGAAATCATTACGCCCATTCTTCCAACGATTTTAATTCCTCTAGTAATGTTTACATTTTCACTCCAAGTAAAAAAACAAGCTACCATCAAAAAGAGAATAATAAACATAGAATTGTTTATTCTCTTTAAGAATAATTCGTTTTTTTCTGTTACAGTGAAGTCCATTATGCTTTGTAAAGTTTTGAATTAAACTCTTGAACTACTTTTTTCCAATTAAAATTTTCTTTTACCATTTTAACTGCATTACGACGAATTTCGGTAAAATCGTTTTGGTTTTTCCAAATCATGGCAAATTTTGTCATGGATTTACATAATTCTTTACTATCCTGATTGTAAATAGTTTCTCCCGATTGATACTCGCTAATTAAATCCCCAATATTGGTTGCATCAGTAACTACACATGGTTTTCCATAACTTGCGGCTTCAATTACCGAAGTTGGTAATCCTTCATTTCTTGATGGATGAACAAAAACATCCATTTGCATTAATAAATTTTCTTTTTCAACTCCAAATTTTCCGCCAAAAAGAGTTACATTTTTACTTAACTCATTTTCAATAATCATTTTATTTAATTTATTTTTTTCATTACTGTCGCCAACAATCCATAATTGAGCATTTGGGTGTTTTTTTATTAATTTTTTAAAAGCTATAATCAAGGTGTCCAATCCTTTAGTATAAATGTCTAATCTTCCAATAAATCCGAATATTATGTTTTCATTTTTTGAATTTTCAAAAGAAATGTCAACATTATTTTCAAAACCATAAGGAACTAAAACGGCCTTTTCATTTTTTAAAATACATTTTAATCCAACCATTTCACTTTTTCCAATACAATGAATTTTAGTTGCATTTTGTAGCATTTTTTTTTCAAACAATGAAAAATACAAACGTTTTGACCAGAAACTTCTTCTCATTGCGATTGTGTTATAGGCTCCATGTGGAGTGAAAACAAAAGGAAGATTATGCTTGTGTAGTAATTTTCCAATTGAAGAAAAAACTGGAACCCAACCTCCATGAATATGAAAAATGGCTTTATTTTTTTTCTCAATTATTGCTGCTTCCATTTCTGCTGGAATTCCAAACGGATTTGTTTTTTTTATGAATAAACACGTCTCAAAATTACGTTCGTCGTAATTGATGTCTTTATCTTTTGCAATTCCCCAAACAGAAATTTTTTCTCCAAACTCAACTTGTTTGGTAGCCAATTGATACACCACTTTGTTTACGCCATTCATTCTGTCAGGATTGGCTTTTCCTAGTACTATGTGAATTATTTCCATAATAGAAATTGATTTTTTTTCAATTGATTTTGCCAATACAAAATCATTATAATTTGATTGATAATAAGACCCGTTACTGCTCCGTAAAGTCCAGAATATTTTAGTAAAAAATGAAATGTTAGCAATGAGGAAACAAAAGAAATCAAATAACCTATAAAGAATATTTTATTTAATACCATCACTCTAACGGCAATTCTAACTGGGTAACTCAAGAAAATGAAGAAGTATAAAATAGCAATAATTTTTACTACATAACCATAACTTTCGTATTTATTTCCACCAGCTAAAACAATAATTTCATTTGAATAAACGAATAAAATGGATAGTAAAACCCCAAATAATAATGCGCCATAAGCTGTAATTTCTAATAAATATTTTTTGGCTTTGGTTACATTCTCATTATATAAAACAGCCACTTTTGGCAAGAAATAATTCTCAACGGTTTGAAGAACAATGTTTATAATTCCGAAGAACGATTGCACTAAACGTAATGCGCCAAGTGCTTCAATTCCTAAATAAATTCCGGAAATTAAGACAAAGAAATTACTGGAACACCATTGCAAAACAGCAACACTAAAGAGCCATTTTCCTTGTGTAATATGATCTTGAAGAAATAGTTTCCAAGAAATAGGATTTTCATAATTTTTGATGACGAAATAAAGCCCCGGAATAGAAGAGATGATATTTGCTAAACCCAAAATTAATAATGAATTGAACAGTGTTATTTCATGTTTTAAAAAATAAAAAGCTATTAAAATTAAAACTAAAAAAATAATGTCAATTATTATTACGGTAAAAATATTTGCAATGGCTAAGAATATTTTTCTAAAAAAATCTTGAAGTAAGTAGCCAACTATAAAGCAAATTATGGCATTTGATTGAAAACTATACACATTTTGGTTTGGTAAAAAAAGGACTAGCAGCTTCACTAAGAACATGAATAAAAATAGTAAAGCAACTAGTCCGAGGAATAAAGACACATAATATTCCTTTCTTTTTGATATTTTTGAAATAGAAACTTGAAATGGCTGTATTATTAGTGCATTTGTAACACTCATAACTAGATAAGTAACTAATACTACGGTTGAAAACAAACCAAAGTTTTTTATGTCTAATTTTTGGGCTAAAAATAAGGTCAGTAAAAAATTTGTTCCACTAAATAGTGCTTGATCAACAAGGACCAAGAGAGAAGGTGAAAGCAATATTTTTTTTACAAAACTCATATTAAGTATTTTGTTTTCTTATGTATTTATTCCAAATTTTCTTGATTTCTACAAAAACACTTGGGTTGTAACCTGCTTTGTTTAGTACAAACCAAACATTTGGAAGTTTGTATTCGTCTTTTAGTAATTCAATTTTTATAACACTTTTCTCTGCTGTTTTTCTACTGTCTAAAATCATTAAGTTTTGTGAGGCAATGCTCATAAATAACAATCCAAGTTTATCTTCATTAATACTTTGATTGTTAATTAAGCACAAATCATAATCTTTTAATTTGGATTTTATTTCATCTTGAAAAACAGTTTTTGTATAACTTAAAAATCTATTGTCAGCATAATTTAGGTAGTCATTTTTAGCTATAGTTCCTTCTAATTGACCGGTTGCGTCTACAACTAAAACTTTTCTGCCTTGAGCAACAAATGCTTTGACTAAATTGATTGAATGAAACACATGATGTTTAGATTTATCATAAGAACTTACTACAATAATACTTTGTTTTTGAATCATTCCTTTGAGTTCCATTTGAATGGCTTCTTTTAGGAAATTATCTAGAACACTTTCATTTTTTTTGATAAAAGGTGTTGAAAATGCTATTGGAATGGTACTGTTTTTTTCAATTGTAAAGGCGTCATTAACTTTTGCTTTTGCAATATGAACGATATAAATTAGAATGATAGAACCCAGTAATCCTAAGAAAGCAGCAACAACAATTATGATTCCTCGAATTGGTGAAACTGGAGATTTTGGAACTTCACCTGGAGATATTATCTTATGAAAAGCAATTTTTGCTGATCTTGCAATTTCTGCTTCAATTCGTTTTTCGTTTAAGAAGTTGTAATTTTTTTCATACATGTTGAAATCTCTATTTAGAATATTCAACATCTTTTCTTTTTCGGGTAAACCAATAAACACTTTTTCAGATTCGGCGATGTCATTTGACAAATCATCATATTTTACTTGCAGATTTTTTTCTGTATTTTTTATACTTTCTATTTGATAATCAGTAAGGTCTTTTATTTTTTGGTCAACAATTCTAACTTTTTCGTGTTCAGGTGTATATGTTAGTAATAAATCTTTTTTGTCCGATTGTAACTTCTTCATGTTTTTTACCATTTCTGTAGAGAGCAAATCTGTAAAAGCTTCAAAATTGGCAGCTAAATCAAGATAATTGTCTTTCCCGGAAGCGATGTATTTATTCAAATCTTTAATCGCATCTAAATTCATTTTCATGTTTGTTTGCTGAATTTTTAACTGCGATATTTTTCTTAAATCTGTTTCGGTTTCTTGAGTTACATTAATGATATTTCTTTCGTCTCGATAATTTTGAATGTTTTCTTCTGATGTTGAAAGTTTTTCATCTGCATTATCGATTTCTGTATTAAGAAAATCTACAGTTGTATTTGCAGCTCTATATTTACCTTCAATGTAATCTTTTATATACATTTCGGCTAATTTGTTTACAAACAAAGATGCCTTTTCTGGAACTGCATTTTTTAAATTTATTCTAATTACAGGAACGTCTTTGTCGACAGAAACAATGTCTAAATTTTTATTGATTTTAGCCATTAATTTTTCTTTGCTTAGAAATTCAAATTCATAGTCATCAATAATTTTTACATTTTTTTTAGAATTGATAAAATCTTCATTTAAAGAGATTAAAAATTTTCCACCATCAATTGAAATCGGTTTTCCGAAAGTTCCTTTAATACCAGTTTTTTCTTCTGGTTTCATCAAAATAAATTGTGAGTTTGATGTTATTTTTAAACCATAAAGTTTATCATAAGCTTTATCTGTTTGAAAAGTTCCTTCTATTTGAAAAGGCGAATCATGAAATAATTCGGATGAGCGCATGCCTCCTTTTCGGTAAATTTCAGTTCCAAATGGCAATTGATTTAGTGTTTTACTAATTAAGTTGTCAGATTTTAAAACTTCAATTTCGGTAGCTATTTTATTTGATGAAGCAAAAACATCTAAATCCTTAAAAAGATTAGCGCCAGGAACTCCTTCATGCACGTCTGCAAGCCTTAGTTTGGCTGTGCTTTCATACATTGGTGTAACATAATTGAGATATTTTTTTGCAAATAACACAGAAAGGAGAACCACCAAAACTATTATTGGTAATCCTCTGAAAAGGGGCTTGAGTAATCTTATATTTTCGTTCATTGTTGTAAGTTTTTAGAACAACCCCATAATAATTGCCGCAGCACTTACCGTTGTTGTGAAAGGAATAATAGTAGAAATTCGCTTGTCAAACTCTTTGTTCTTTTTTGAAGGAACAATAACAATGTCTCCTGGATGAAGAAGTATATTTGTGTTTAAAATATCATCTGATTTGGTTAAATCAATGTTGGTGACTTTTACATTTACGCCTTCTTGACGTAAGATTTTTATCGATTTTAAATTAGCATAAAAATCGAAACCACCTGTTTTACTAATCAGTTCAAACAAGTTGTTTTTATCTTTATCTACTTGAATGGTGTTAGGATTTCTAACTTCTCCAAGAATTGTAATTTCTTTGTTGAGTACTTTTACATCAACAACTGGAGTTACCAACCATTTGGTTAATTCTTTTTTTATTTCCTCTTTAAGTTCAGGAACTGTTTTTCCAACCACATTTTTTGTTCCAATTTTTGGTACTTCAATGTTTCCGTCGGCATCTACTAAAAGCCATTTTCCATAAACCTCATTAGAATCGTAAATACCATAAACCGAACCAACGCTCAAGTTATCTTCTCCCCAAACAGATATTGATATTTTGTCGTCTTTCCTTATTTTATACTGATAATTTTCATCATAAGAAAATACGGCTTTATCCATTGGTCCGGTCTTATTTTCTATTAAATTGTAAGTTCTGCAGGATGTAAATAGCAAAACGACGGCTAGTGTTTTTAGAATTGTTTTCATGTTCATGTTCTTGTGTGTCTTGTGTGTCTTGTGTGTCTTGTTTTTATTAAAAAACGCCGAATATTTTTTGAATAAAAGTTGGATTTGATATTCGGAGTTGTTCTTTAACTTTAATTATTTTGTCGATAACTTGTGTCATTTTATCGCAAACATTACTGTCTTTTATTACATAATCAAATGCCCCATACTTAAGAGCATCTACGGCTGTTTTAATATTTTCTTGTCCTGAAACCATTACTACATAGATATTAGGATTATAGCGCTTTATTTTCTTTAAAACTTCAAATCCAGTCATATCTTCCATATTATGATCTAGAAAAATAATATCTGGTTTTTGATTTAGATTTATAAGACAATCGTTTCCATTACTATAATAAGTAATGTCGGTATAATTCATGTTTTTTAGATACTGTTCATATAAATTAGCACAGAATATATCATCGTCAACGATAAAAATTTTAAATTGATTTTCCATATTTGAATAAATTATTTTTATACGAATATGCTAAAGTCAAGCCAAATTGTCAATTATTTAATAATCAATGTTTTACAGTAATAAAATAATTTTATATTTTCCAAAATTTGGAAAAAAATCCAATCTTGGAATGAATTTTTATTTTAATTCATTTTCTTTTAATAGTTGAACTATTTTTTCTAAAGTAAATTTAATAGTAGCAAATAAAGAATTTATTAGTTCTTTATCTGTCGTTTCTTTGGCTTTTTTCTCTAATAATTTAACATCATCTAAAATAGATAAAATGCCCATTCCTTCAATACTTGGCTTAATTTTATGGATTAGTCTACTTACTTCTTGAAAATTATTTGTTAGCAATGCTTTTTCTACTTTTTGAATTGTATCAATAGTTTGATCTATAAAAATAGCAATCATTTTTTGTACAAATTCTTCATTGCCTCTACTAAGGTTGTTTATAGAATTCAAACTATAGAGCCAAACATTTTCAACGTTGCTACTATGGCTAATTGGTTTTATTTCTTTTTGATGAAGTAATTTTGCAATAGTTTCAAGCAAAATAGTTTCATCAAAAGGTTTGGTTACATATTCGTCCATTCCTGCTTTTTTGCATTTTTCAATTTCAGTTTTAAAAGCATTGGCAGTAAGCGCTATTATTGGAGTTTTAATTTTTAATTTATTTCTTATAATTTTAGTAGCTTCAATTCCATCCATTTCTGGCATTTGTATATCCATTAAGATAATGTCAAATTTAGTTGATTTAAGAATATCAAGTGCTATTAAACCATTTTCAGCTTCAACTACTTTACAGTTAAAATATTGTAAAGAGTTTTGGGCAACCATTCGGTTAAGTTCATTATCTTCTACCAATAAAATTTTAGCGCCATCAATATTTGTTAATTCTTTGTCAGATAGTGCGTTTTTAATATTTTCTTGATTTCCTTTTTCCAATGTTAAATAAATATAGATTTTCGTTCCTATATTTTTTTCGCTTTCAACTTCTATGCGACCGTTCATTAAGTTTACTAACTCTTTAGTAATTGCCATTCCTAGTCCTGTTCCACCAAATTTACGTGTGATTTTTTTATCTTCTTGAGAGAATTTTTTAAAAATAGCTTCTATAAATTTTTTGTCCATTCCAATTCCGGTATCAAAAATAGAAACACATATTTCTTCGGAATTTGAATTTTCATTTACTAAAGTACAATTAACGCTAATTTTTCCTTCATGAGTAAATTTAAGAGAATTTCCAATAAGATTAAAAAGGATTTGTTCTATTCGTAATGGATCACCTTTTAAGACTTTTGAAATTTTAGTATCATAATTAATAATTAAATCGATACTTTTTTGCTCAGCTTTGGGTTGTAAAACAGTTACTACATTTTTAATTGAATTTTCGATAATAAAATCTTCATCATTAAGCGACATTTCACCAGCTTCAATTTTTGAAATATCTAAAATGTTATTTATTATGGCAAGTAAATGTTTGGAAGCAATAGAACTATTTTCTATATATTTTTGTTGTAAATCGGTTAGTTTTTGCTTTTCCAGTTCTCTTAAAAACCCAATTATTGCATTAAGTGGAGTTCTTATTTCGTGACTCATGTTAGCAAGAAATGCTTCTTTAGCCTTAGAGGCTTCTTCTGCTTTTATTTTTTCGCTTTCTAAATCAATTTCAAGTTGTTTTTGATCTGTAATATCAAGGTGAATACCTATAGTTCCAACTAAATTTCCTTTGTCGTCAAAGTTTGGCGCACCACTTATTGCCCACCATTTTAGTTCTCCACGTTTGTTTTTTATTGGAATTTGATAAACATCTGAAACCCCCAGTTTTCTAACAACATTTTTAGATTGCATTATTTCAAAATTCTCTCCAAAAATGAATACTTCAGAAGGACTTTTGCCAATAAGTTCATTGGTTTCATATCCAGAAATGTCAGAAAAACTTTGATTAGCAAATTGAATAATCTCATTATTGTCAACTTCAATCAAACCTAGATTCATGTTTGCAATAATATTTCTATATTTTTCTTCTTGATATTTTAAATTGTTTTCTGCTTTTTTTCTTTTGGAAATATCTTGAATAAATGCACAAAAAAAGATGCTTTTCCCTTGTTTTACGGGTATTATAGAAATTTCTATTGGAAATTCATCTCCAGCTTTATTGATTCCAATGACTTCAATTTGTTTGTTTAAAACGAGTTCTTGTCCGGGTTTAATAAAGTGCTTAATTTCTATTTCGGTTGCTTCAGTATTTTCTTCTGAAAACATGGTTTCAATTAATTTTTTTCCAAAAACATCTTCTCTTTTCCAACCAAAAATTTTCTCGGCGCTATCATTCCAAAAAGTGATTAATCCATTTTTGTCAATTGTTAAAATAGCATTTAGAGCGGAATTCATGATTAATCGGTTTCGCTCTTCACTTTGTTCTAATAAAGTTTGAATATTGATTCTATCGGTTACATCGGTGTATTTCCATAAATTTCCTTTATATTCTTTAGCTATAAAAATTGGAATAAAATCTTGTTCTAAATAACGCCCATCAATTGTTTCTAAAAGTGAATTTGTTACAACTTTTCTTTTTTTTATGTATTGATCAGCATTGTTTGAAAATTTGGTTGGCGAAACAAATATATTTTTATATTCTTCGGTTAATTTGGAACAATCAGTACCAATCATTTTTTCGGAATTCAATGATATTTTTAAAGTATCACAATATAGCTGATTGATATACAATATATTTCTGTTTTCATCTTCTACTTTAATTCCGGATGGTAAATTGGCCAACAATGTTTTTAAAAGTTCAACGTTTCTTGAAAGATTATTTTCAATTTCTTTTCTTTTTTCGATTTGCTTATTCAGATATTTTGATATAAACAATAAATCATCTACATCATCATCATGTTTTATTTCGTCAAATCCATCTTCTAGGACTTCTAAACTATCGTATAAATTAGAAATCGATAATTTCTTTAATTCGAATTCATTTTTTAGACTTTTATTAATATGATGGTATTCAATTTCACTTTCTTTAAAGGCATGACTCATCAATTCTTTATCTCTTTCAAAAGACAAATAAGAATAATTTATCGCTTGAATAAATTCTTTAAATAAAGGATTTTCAATGCAATCTGGCGTTAAATATTTACTTATTTGTCTGTTTAAAAGTTTATGAAATTTCATATTTAATCTAATTCATTTATGCAAGTTATGGTCATTGTTTGGTTGTGAAGTTCACAATTTGCCATAGGTTTTAAAGGTGAAATCTCTCCATAAGAATAAAATCCGGTCAATGTGGTTTTGTTTCCAAATACTTCTGAAACTGCTTCTACTTCTTCTTCAATTCTATTGTTTAAGATGATTTTTCTTCCAACACAACTTATCAAAAGTGCTAATTTTTGTTCAGAATTATCCATCTCTAAACAAGTATTAGCCGCATCACTTGCTGCATCAATTAAACGATCAAAATTTGCTTTCATAAATCGTACTTTGCTACCTTCGGGAATATCTCCTGCAAAAGTCATAGATTGATTATTTTCGTCAATTGAAAGTATTGTTCTAACAATCGTTTCTTGATTGTCATTGAGTTTAATTGATAATGGAAATAGTAGTGCAGAACCAGGAAGTTCGGCAGCATATTTTCCTAAATAATTTTTATATAAATCCAATGCGTTTTTATTGTCTATTTCAAAAAGAATATTGTCTTTTGATTTGGTTACAATTCGTTCCAAACCAAAACTTTCCCAACCACCAATTGAGCCGTGAGATAAAACTAGTTTGTCACCATAAAATCCTATGGCAACAATTTCTCCTGAACTTGGAACTGAATTTAATCCAACAAATGTTTTTTCAAATTTTGTCCCATCACCAGCCAAACCACCAGTTATTAAAGTTCCATTATGTTTAACAGAATTCATTCCTTTTACGAGTTCACTTCCGTTAACTTTTCCTCCGTCCGAAAGCACAAAAACCATTTTTAAGTTTTCTTGCGGCAAATTTGTAATTAATGTTTTACCTGCTTCAAAACTTGTTGAGAATGTGTCAATGTTAACTTTAGAAGTTGTTATTGTTGAAGATGAAAACTCAATTACTACTAGAGAAATTGTATCGTCTAAGACTTCAATGTCAAAAATTTCACCTGCAGAAGAGCAAATTGCTATTTGAGCATTTGGAAATTTATCTTTTATTTTTTTAAATGATTCTTGTTGCGAAACTAATTCACTTGAACCAAATCCAAGCACTAATTGAGCATTTTCAAAATTCAAATTTTCTTCATTTTTTTCTTTAATGAAGGAGTCTTTTTTATATAACAATGATGCTACTTTCATATAAAATATTTTAAGTTAAAGTTTGGATTAAATTGTAAATTGTAGATTTCCCGATGTCTAATTTTTTTGCAGTTTTTAATACATCGTTGTTGTTTTTTTTTAAATAATGAAGTATAATTTCAGAAGAATATTCTTTTAACGTTTTCTCTTCCGATAAAAAGAAGTTGGTGTCATTTATACTTGTAAAAGTTAAATCATCGGGCACTATTTCTTTTCCATCACACATTACGCATGCTAAATCAATAACCGATTTTAGTTCACGAATATTACCAGGAAAAGCATATTTCATTAATTTGTCTTTTGCTTCTTTTGAAATTGAAATAGATTTCATTTTGTTTTCTTTTACAAACAAATCGATAAAATATTTGGTTAATAAAAGTTTGTCGTTTCCTCTGTCTCTCAAAGGTGGTAAATCTATTGGTAAACCAATAATTCGGTAATATAAATCTTCTCTAAAATTGCCTTTTTTAACTTCTTGAGCTAAATCTTTGTGTGTTGCAATAATTAATCGGGCATTAAATTTTATGGATTCTTTTCCGCCTACACGAGTGACTTCTCTTTCTTGTAAAACACGAAGTAATTTGCTTTGTAAATTCAAGTCCAATTCGGCAATTTCATCAAGAAAAATGGTACCGCCATCGGCTTGTTCAAATTTTCCAATTCGTTTATTGTCAGCGCCAGTAAAAGCACCTTTTTCGTGACCAAAAAATTCGCTTTCAACTAATTCTTTTGGAATTGCGGCCATGTTAACGGCAACAAAAGGTTTGGTTTTCTTGTCAGAATTATAATGAATTGCTTTGGCAACAACTTCTTTACCAGTTCCAGTTTCGCCAGTTATAGAAACATTAATATTGGTGTTTATTGCCTTATTAATTTTATTAAACACACTTTTAATAGCATCGCTTTGACCAATTATTGTGTTTTCAAAACTAAATTTTTGTTCTAATTGCTCTGTAAGCTCTTCAACTTTGTTAACCAATTGAAGGTTTTCTTTAATTTTAATAATAGTGTTCCAAAGAATATCTTTAGTATGAGAATTTTTTACAATATAATCTCTTGCTCCCGATTTTAAAAAATTAACAGCGACTTCAATATCGTCTTGACCGCTAATTATTATTATGGGAATGGAATTATTGGTTTCAAGTATTTTTTTTAGAAGTTGATCACCAGTCATGTCAGGTAATCCAAAGTCTAAACAGATTATATCAGGTTTTAGATATAAATTTTCTAAACATTCTTTTCCTGTTTGAAAAAGATGAATGTCATAATCAGGATTTAACCTTAAATGATATTTGAGCGTTTCTCCAAAAAAAGGATCATCTTCTGTTAAGAAAATTTTTAATGATTTCATACTTTGGGACTTTAAAGATTACTAAATTATGAAAAGTTTTACTACAAAAAATATTTTTTCTTAAAAAATGAAAAAATAAAATTAGTTACGAAATTCTTCCATTTAAAAATTAGGCATTACTTTTGTAAAACAAATAAGAATAAATTCAAAGCAAAATACTCATGATTGATAATCTAAAAAAAATATTAAACGAAGACCAAGATCCAAAAGCAATTGAAAAAATCACAGCTAAATTGGCTAACTTGTTGATGTCAAATGAAGAAATTGGATATATTGCCGTTCAAAAGAAGCCTGCAGTGACTCTTTTTCCGGATAGTATTGTTGTAACGACTAAAAGAATCATTTTGTGTAAACCCAAAAATCTTGGTTTGTCGATGGAGTTTGTTGATTATGGTTGGGACGATATAGTAAGTAGTTTTGTTAAAGAAAACATTTTGGGAGCAGAGTTTACATTCAATACAAAATTTGAATTAACGCACACAATAGATTATTTGCCAAAAAATCAAGCCAGAAAATTGTATACTTATGCCAAAGAGCAATTGGATATATTAAAAAATGGAACCCCAATTAGAGTTACAACTGAAACGAAAACAGTTGAAAATTTTGAGCCAATAGATACTGTAAAAGAATTGGAAGAAATTGAAGAAATTGATGCGGAAGAAGTAACTAATTTTGCCGAAATTATGCCTGCATCAACTTTTACTTCTTTTGACGAACTAAAAGCAGAAACTCCAGTTTCTACTGAAAGAAAAGTAAGCGAATTATCACAAGATGAATTATTTGAAAAACTTCAAAATTATAAAAAACTTCTTGACAACGGATTGATTCTTCAAGGTGAATATGATAATTATAAGAGAGAAATTTTGAGTAATATGTAATTCAATTTACAACAATTTTAAAAGGCACATAAAAATATTTTTTATGTGCCTTTGTTTTTTAGTATAATAATGTGTTTTTGATAGCTGTTTCATCTATAGTAAATTTAGATTTAACGAGTTTATTTGCAACAATACTATTTTTTAAAAATAATGTATAATATTTGAATGAAATTCAATTCCCTTACAATGAATAAATTATTAAATATTCTATTTATCGAAGATGATTTAATAGAGGTTATGAAGTTTAATAGAGTCTTAAAAGCACTAGATTTAAACCATCGATTAGTTGAAGCCAATAATGGAGAAGAGGCTTTGGCTATTTTAAGACAGAAAGAAATTATTCCGGATATTATTCTTTTAGATTTGAATATGCCAAAACTTAATGGCATTGGTTTTTTAAAAATTCTAAAAAATGATGATTATTTAAAACAAATTCCTACAATAATTTTTACAACATCAAACAATCATAGAGACATTATAGAATGCTATAAAATAGGTATAGCTGGATATGTTTTAAAACCTTTAAAATATGAAGATTATAAAATAATTGTCAAGAAAACTCTTGATTATTGGTCAACCAATGAATTAATATAAAATTATGTACGGAATTGTAAATAAAGCAATACAAGATTTAGTTATAGCTAATTTTGGCGAAGAAAAGTGGAAAGCCATTAGAGAAAAAAGCGGCATTGATGTAGACTTTTTCATAAGTAATGAAGCTTATGATGATGAAATCACATTTCAATTAGCAATTGCGGTATCCGAAGAAATGAATATGAGTATCGGTGACGTTCTTATTGCATTTGGCGAATGGTGGATTATTAAAACAACTAAAGAAAAATATAGTGATTTAATGGAGTCTGGAGGTTCAAACTTGAAAGAATTCATTATAAATTTACCAATGTTTCATAATAGAGTTACGCTTATTTATCCTAAACTATCGCCGCCAGAATTTAAAGTTACAGATGTTACGGTTACAAGTTTAAATTTGCATTATATTTCTAATAGAATTGGTTTTCAAGAATTTGTAAGAGGTTTAATTCAAGGATTAGCAAAAAGATTTGAAACTAAAGTTAAAATTGAATTGATTCAATCTCGTAACGATGGTTCCAATCACGAAATATTTAAAATTATTTGGCTATAATTATGAAGGATTTTAAGTTTGAATTTAATTTAGATGGATTTAATAGGCTTTTCCCTTTTTATATTTTAATTGATAAAGATTTTAATATAAAAAGTTTTGGCGAAAGCTTGTTTAAAATTATTCCTGATTTAAAAGTAGATAATTCGTTTTCAGATTTTTTTACAATACAAAGACCTTTTTGTGAGACAATAGATTCGGATATTTTGTCAGAATTGGCTTCTCAGTTGGTTATTATTCAAACGATAAATTCTCCCAAAACTATTTTAAGAGGACAATTTGAAAAGCATGAAGATTACTACCTTTTTGTAGGTTCACCATGGGTTATTTCAATGGAGGATGCCAACAAAAAGAACTTAAAACTAAATGATTTTGCAATTCATGATTCGTTGATAGATTTATTACAGGTGTTAAAAACACAAGAAATAAGCAATCAAGATTTAAAAGATTCATTTATTAAAATAAATGAACAAAAAGAAGACCTTATTAAAGATAAAGAAGAAATAAACAAACTTTCTTTAGTTGCAAGCGCCAATAAAAACGGAGTAATATTAACAGATTTAGAAGGTAATTTATTTTGGACAAATGATGCTTATTTAGAATTGACAGGATACCAAAAAGAAGATGTTATTGGGAAAACATTAGTTGAATTAGGAGTTTCAGAATTAACTGGAAAAATTGATTTGCAAAATATGATAACGGCTTTTAAAGACGGACACACATTTGATTGTGAGGTGTATCATAAGAAAAAACAAGAAGGGCATCTTTGGGCCAAAATGAAAGGTCAGCCGATATTAGATTCAAATGGAAAATTTGTTCAATATTTTGTTATAATTGAAGATATTACAAAAGAAAAAGTAACCAATGATAAATTAAAAGAAACAGAAAGTAGACTTGCTTCATTGATAGTAAATCTTCAAACAGGAGTGTTATTGGAAGATGAAAACAGAAAAATTGTTTTAGTAAATCAAAAATTCTGTAATATGTTTGGCTTAGATATTGAACCAGAAGCCATGATTGGCCTAGATTGTTCCAATTCTGCCGAGCAGTCTAAAGGTTTTTTTAAAGATGGAAAACGATTTGTTACTAGAATAGATAAAATTTTAGAAGAAAAAGAAACTGTCCTTCGTGAAGAACTAGAACTAGCAGATGGTAGATTTTTTGAAAGAATGTACTTTCCAATAATAATTGATGGAAAATATAAAGGAAATCTGTGGAGTTATAATGATGTTACATTGAATAAAAATTATAATGAAAGTTTGACTTATGAAAAGGAAAAATACAGAAGTATAATTGCTAATATGAATATTGGTTTACTAGAAGTTGATAATAATGGCGAAATAGTATTGGCAAATCAAAGTTTTTCGGAAATGAGTGGTTATTCCATTGATTATTTATTAGGAAAGAATGGTTCGGATGTTTTTTTAGATAATGAAGCCAAACAAAAACTAGATAAAAAAAGTTTAAAACGAATTGAAGGAAGATCAGACTCTTATGAACTCACGGTTAAAAATAAAGATGGGGATTTAAGACAATGGTTAATAAGTGGTGCTCCAAACTATAATTTGAATGGGGAAGTTATAGGGTCAATAGGGATTCACTTAGATATAACAAACCAAAAAAAGCAAGAAGAACAATTGTTTTTATTGTCATTAATTGCAGAAAAAAATATAAATGCAGTTATCATTTGCGATAATAATGGAAGAATTGAATGGGTTAATAATAGTTTTCTTAACATATCGGGCTATTCACTGGATGAAGTGATAGGCGAAAAACCTGGGTATCTTTTGCAAGGAGCAGAAACAAGCGAAGAAACTATTAAATACATGTCGAATCAAATCAATAATGGACTTCCGTTTAATTGTGAAATCATTAATTATTCTAAATCCGGAAAAAAATATTGGGTAAGTATTCAAGGGCAAGCTTTATATAACAAAAAAGGAGAAATTATAAAATTCTTTGCCATAGAAGAGGATATTACAAATAAAAAAATATTAGAAAATCAGCGAGAAGAGTTATTAAAAAGCTTGGCAAAAAGTAATCGCGAATTAGAAGATTACGCATTGATTGTGTCACACGATTTAAAATCGCCTTTAAGAAGCATTCATTCCCTAATAACGTGGATAAAAGAAGATAATAAAAAAGAATTTGATTCGCAAACAAGAGAATATCTGTCAATGGTTGAAAACAAAGTTGAAATGATGGATCACTTGATAGAAGGAATTTTAATTTATGCAAAAATTGATAAAGTTGATGTTTATAATGAAAAAGTAAACATAGACGAAATTTTCAACAACATTATTGACATTATCCATATTCCTGAAAAAACAAAGATTTATAAAAAGAAAAATTTGCCAACAATAAAAGCAGATAGATTTAGGATGCAGCAATTATTTCAAAATATAATCAGTAATGCTATAAATTGTATTGATAAACCAGAAGGAATTATTGAGGTTGATTTTGAAGAAAATAATGAAAATTACATTTTCTCTATTAAAGACAACGGTTCTGGAATAGCTAAAGTTCATCAAGAAAAAATATTCAATATTTTTCAATCATATAGCAGTATTAGTAAGTCAACTGGTTTTGGATTGTCAATTGTCAATAAAATCATTGAAATGTATAACGGAAGAATATGGCTTGAAAGTGATTTAGGAAAAGGCACCACTTTCTATATTGAATTAAAAAAATAACTAAGAATAAAGCTGCATAAAATAATGAATTCATTATTAAAAAGACAAGTAGGAAAACATTTAAAAAACGGATTGAATCACATGGATCAGTTTTTTGATGCCATTGATAATTCTTATAAAAATTATGAGGATCAAATAGCTATTTTACAACGAGCAATGAAAATTAGTTCGGATGAGCTTTATGAAGCAAATCAAAAACTAAGAGAAGAAGCAGACCGTTTAATTGATGTTAATCAACATTTGGAGTTTATTTTAAATTCAATGAGTTTAGAAGTTCAAGAAATAACTGAAAATGAGAGTTTTAATGCTGCCGATTATATTAAACAGCAAACAATTGAAATTGTAAAAATAAATAGACAAAGAGAAGAGTTACTTAAAAATCTTGAAAAACAAAACCATTCATTAAATGAATATGCACATATTGTTTCCCACGATTTGAAATCACCATTAAGAAGCATTCATACATTAATTACGTTTATAAGAGAAGATAATGATAGAGATTTTAATGAAAAAACAATAAAATATTTTACATTAATTCAGGAGAAAGTAGAAAAAATGGATCATCTTATTGACGGAATTCTTACGTATTCTAAAATTGATAGTGTTCAAGCTTTTAAGGAAACCATAGATTTAAACGATTTGGTTACTAATATAACAAGAATTATTTTCATACCATCTCACATCAAAATTGTTATTGAAAATGAATTACCAATAATACAGTCTGATAGATTTAGAATGCAACAGTTATTTCAAAATTTAATAAGTAATGCAGTTAATTACAACGATAAACCCGATGGGATAATTCAAGTAACATCAGAAGAATTTGAAAATCAGTATGTTATTTCTATTAAAGATAATGGAGTTGGAATTGAAAACGAGAATAAAAATAAGGTTTTTCAAATATTTCAATCATTTAATTCTGCGGCAAAATCTACAGGAATTGGATTATCTATTGTAAGAAAAATAATAGAAAACCAAAAAGAAAAAATTTGGTTTGAAAGTGTAAAAAATAGTGGTACAACCTTCTTTTTTACGATACAAAAATAATTATGGAAGAGCATCCAAATTTAGATTATATTAATCAATTAGCTAGCGGAAATGAGCTAGTAGAAAAAAGGCTAATTAATGTTTTAAAAGAGGAATTTCCTCAGGAAGTTTTAATATATAGTAATGACATGGAGAAACTAAATCTAACCGAAGCAGCAGAAAGTGTTCACAAAATTAGGCATAAAATAGGATTGCTAGGACTTGAAAATGACTATCATCTATCTTATGAATATGAACAAAATTTAAGAGACGGTTCAATTATGTTTAAAGATGATTTTGAAATTGTTTTAAAAAAAATCACTAAATTTATCACTAATTTATAAGCCCCTTATTATGAAATGTATAATTATCGACGACGAAAAATTTGCCAGAGAGGTTCTATCTATTATGATTTTAAAATCGCCAGAACTTATTTTGGTTGAAGAATTTGAAAATGCTATTGATGCAATGAAATATCTTAATAATGATAACAAAGTAGATTTGATATTTTTAGACATTCACATGCCTAATTTTAATGGTTTTGATTTTATCCAAACCATTAAAAATCCGCCTCAAGTTGTCTTAGTAACAACCGACAAGAATTTTGCTTTAGACGCCTTCAATTATGATTGCATTGCCGATTATTTAGTAAAACCTATTATTGAAGAACGATTTGAGAGAGCAATTCAACGAGTAAAATTAAAAAAAGAAAAAACCTTAAATACATCAAACGAAAATGATTTAGGTATTAGAGAAATTTATGTAAATATTGATAAGAGATTAATAAAAATTGACCTATTCTCAATTAATTCAATTCAGGCAAATGGTGATTATATCAGTATTAAAACCGAAAATAAAAATTATACGGTTCACACAACATTAAAAAAGATAGAAGAAAAATTACCTAAATCTATATTTTTAAAAATCCATCGGTCTCATATTATTAATATACAAAAAATAATTGATATTCAAGATTCTACAGTTTTAATAGGGAAAGATGTTATTCCCGTAAGTAAAAACAATAGGGCAGAGTTAATGAAGAACTTAATTCTTTTATAAGAATAAAGCATATTAGTAATCGTTTTATCGACCATGTGTATTATGGGTATTTCCCATTTAATACACATGTTTTTTTTATGCTTTATTTCTAAATTAATTTTGTCGAAAATATTAGCATAATTATGTTGTTCTTTTAGTTTTCAAGGCTTTTCTGGATGTTAATAACTCAAAAAAATGTTTCAAATAACACTTTAAAACGGCAATTCATTTTCGCTTCGTCGAGTTGAAGTGTTCGTTTGTCTACAGCAAAACCATTTTCATCAATAATAAAAATTTGTAGTACTATCTAATTTTATATTTGTCCTAATTAAATGATACACTATGACAGTTTCAGAGCAATTAAACCTAGAATATTCCAATTCCTACGGATTAGTATTTGAAGATCGATTTTATGTTCATCGAGATAACGATTTATCGTGTATAAATTTGAATAAGGTTAAAAAAATTAAATTAGTTAGAGGACGTAAGATTAATGTTAATGTGATAACATTTTTGATGTCGGGTATAATAATTTACTTTTCTTTCTTATTTCAGCAAAATCAGATGATTTATAAATATCTATTTTATTTAGGAGCATTTGCGTTTTTTTTAAGTTCTTTTTTATTTAAAAAATACAGTTACACTATAATTGTTGTAACGATAGATTATCAACCAATTAAAATAAGGGTTGATGTTCATTTTAAAAATGATGCCAAAGTAATTGTAGCTAAAGTTAATAAAAAACTTAATCGAAAAGATATTAAATAAGGTTTTAGAGTATAAGTGTTCTTAGAAAGAAATAATTAGAGTATGGGAAAGAAAACATATATATACGATACATCAAAAGGTTTTTCATCTTTTATAAAACATTATTATTCTGATAAGATGATAATAGATGTGTGTACTAATAAAAAGAATTTTTATTTAGACAATATAAGAGATTACAGCGCCTGTTTTTTTATAGTAAATGATATGGATGATTTTTTTAATCTTATGAAAATATACTATAAAATAGACCATTTCTTTGTGGGTTCACCCAATAGGGTTATCGGTGAAAAAATCGAAAATCTTAATTATGACGACGTTGTTTTTCTTGATTTCAATCACAATAAACATGAATTATTAAATACAATAAATTTTAATTTAATGTTAAAAGATATAATATAATTCTCAAAGGTAGATTGCTTAATAATGTTTGTATTTTTTGGTAAAAAATTTCGAATTAAATATTTTTTAAAGCATCGAGTTATAACTTTTGTCTACCTTTTTCTAATACTAACTGACAGTTTCACTTTTAGTGAATATTTAATATTGTAGTGATTTGTAAGGGGGTTTCTACATTACTGTCAGTTAGTTTTTTATTAATAGTTTACCATAATATTATTTCACATAGTTTTTTTTAAAAAAAACCTGATAAAATTAACTTTATCGGGTTTTTTTGTGGTTGGATTTAAATCGATTTCTTTTGTTTTTCAACAAAACCATCTGCCTGTAATTTCAATAATTCCAAAGCACTTTTTTTCTTGTAATTGTATAGTTCTTTATCATCTTTGATGTCAGCATACACTTTATCATAGATTTCGGCATCAGTTTTCTTTTGCAAGTCACTTTGGTAACGATTTTGTGCTAATACATTCTTAATGCCCATTTCGTTGTCTTCTTGCTTAAAATCATATTCGCCTCTTGGAGATAGTAATTTTGCAATAATTGGGGAAGTTTCAATAGCTAAAAATAAAAGCATTATAAAAAATGAAGGCAACCAAGGCAATTTATTTAAGGCATTAATACGCGCCATTAATCCGTCAAAACCATCAATAATTGGTTGTGTTTCGGTTATTTTTTTGTCCAAATCAGCTTGAAGCGTTTTGGCTTTAGATTCTTTTTCGGTAATGATTTTGGTATTGTTAGTTTTTAGCGAATCCAGTTGTTTGGATGCTAAATCATAAGCCATTCTTTTTTCTTTATAAATGGGACCTTTACCCATTTTTTTTGTTCCTGCCGAACCTTCAGCTTCAGTAATATAGGATTGATATAATGCGGCAACTTCTTTTTCTTTTTTAGTAATAGACGATTTCAAACTGTCAGTTTCAGCTTTGTTTTTATCAACATCAGTTTTGAAATAATTGGCAACTTGTTTTTTGTTTGCGATTGCCATTTCGTTTTTCTCTTTCAAAATTACAGTTGCAATTTCTTTCTGAAAGATTTTAATTTCTAGTGGTTTCGAAATTACAATTGCAATAATAATTGCCAGAGCAATTCGAGGTGTTGCCTGAATAAATTCGTCTAGAAAATTATCACGTTTTTTAATAGTCGAAACAATAAATCTATCGAGATTAAAGATTAAAAATCCCCAAATTAACCCAAAGAAAACTGCGGTATAGATATTGTCGAAAACCGTAAAAAGCGCATAACTACTAGCTATAAAAGCCATAATTGCGGTGAAGAAAACGGTGGCTCCAATTCCAGCATATTTGTTTTGTTCGCCGTTGGAACAACCGTTCACAATGTCGCTATCGACACCGGAACATAAGATAAAAAAACGTTTTAACATGATGATTGATTTTGATTGATGATGATTAGTACAAATTTAACGCCAAAAATTACAGATTGTTGTAAAATATTGAAAGTTAGTTTTGTTAGCCACAGATTCACAGATTTTTTTAAAAGAAAAAATCCGTTTACTCAATTAAGAATAAACGGATTATATTTCTTTGTGACTTAGTGTCTTTGTGGCAAATTTACTTACTCAATTCCACAAAATACTTATAAAACAACGGAATCGTTTCAATCCCTTTCAAGTAATTAAAAATTCCAAAATGTTCGTTTGGAGAGTGAATTGCGTCACTATCTAAACCGAATCCCATTAATATAGTTTTAGATTTTAATTCTTTTTCAAACAACGCCACAATTGGAATACTTCCTCCAGAACGCACCGGAATTGCTGGAACTCCAAAGGTTTCTGTGTAA
>CANCFZ010000007.1 GCA_947377425.1 Flavobacteriaceae bacterium | reverse complement strand
ATCAAATACAGGTTTTATATACCATTTCCCTTTAGTTTCTATAAATCCATATTTTCCATTAAACTTAGCTGGTGCAACTAATTTATTCTTAGTTGAACAGCTTACACAAATTAAAATGGTTAATATGTAAATTGTAGTTTTCATAAAATTGCTGGTAACTCATAAATTGTCGCTACAACAACTGCAAAACAATCATTATAACTTCCTTGTAAAAATACTAAAACTTCTTTTACTTCTTTCAAAAACTTTGCGACCTTTGCAATTAAATATGTCAAAATGAAACTAAACCCAAAAAACGGAATCGATCAATTACTTTTCGGAATGAAGCAAAAAGACGCTATTGATTTATACGGAACTCCAAACAAACAGTTTGAAGACGATGAAAGCAATATCATTTTTTTATACAATCAAGCTAAACTGCGTTTGACGTTCTATGAAGACGAAGATTTTCGTTTGGGTTATATCATTACCTCTAATCCAGAAGTGACTTTGTTGGATAAAAAGATAATTGGAAGAAATGTAACAGAATTAAAACAAGAACTACCATTCAAAACATGGGAACAAGAAGATTTTGATGCTACCGAAAATCATTTTAACGAAAGCAATTGGTTAATCTTGCAATCAGAATTTGATGTAGTCATTCGTGCAGAAATTGGTGCCATCATCAATGAAAAAGACGAATTTGAATGGAAGTTTAAGAAATAAGTAGCATTCATTTAGTAAAATTAATTACAAAAATTAGTGCATCCAATTAGATTGATAATCATAAAGAAACAAAAAAGGCACAGAAGAAAAACTTTTGTGCCTTTTGTGTTATAAAAAAAATATTATTTTGCAGTTGGTGGTGGAATACCTTCTAACAATTCAACTTCAAAAATGATGTTAGCGTTAGGTGGAATTACGCCACCAGCACCTTTTTCACCATAACCTAAGTTAGTAGGAATGAATAGTGTTGCTTTATCACCAATAGACATAGCATTCAAACCCTCAACAAATCCTGGAATGAATTGATATTGACCCGCTTTTGCTTGCATAGGTTGGTAACCATTTTGCGCAGCTCTATTTGGATCAAATTTGCCACATTCTTTAGTAACATCTTCAATACAACTATCAAACAAACTTCCGTCTTCAAGATATCCAGCGTAGTTAATGTAAACTGTTGTTCCATCAACTGGTTTTACACCGGTACCTTTTTTAGTGATAAGATATTGCAAACCACTTGCTGTTTTAGTTGCTGTTTGTTTAAGAGCATTTAAAGCAGTTGCTTTTGCAACCATAACGGCTCCATATTTTGAAGTATATTCTAATTTTTTAGCAGCATCAAGTTCTACTTGTTTTTTTCTTGCCTCAGCATCAAGCTCTGCTTGTTTTTTGTCTTCATCTACTTTACCAGCAAAATAACCGCCACATACTCCAGAAGCATCAAATTTCTTAGCTTCAGCTCCTTTTCTAGTAATAGTTACTTTAGTCATTACATCGTCTTGTGCAATTGCATTTACAACATCTTGACCAGTTACCACATATCCAAAAATAGTATGTTTTCCGTTTAACCATGGCGTATCTTTATGCGTAATAAAGAATTGAGAACCATTAGTTTTCGGACCAGAATTAGCCATTGCTAATATTCCAGCTCTATCAAATTTAGCATCAGTAAATTCATCTTTAAAAGCATAACCAGGACCACCTGAACCATTGCCATCTGGATCACCACCTTGAATCATAAAGTCTTTTATAACTCTATGAAATTTTAATCCATCAAAGAAATGTTTTCCCTTAAATTTTTCTGTAACCTGAGTGTTTGTTCCTTCGGCTAAAGAAATAAAGTTGGCAACAGTAACTGGAGTTTTTTGGTATTCCAATTTTATTAAAATCTTTCCTTTAGAAGTTTCAATTTCTGCAAAAATTCCTTCTTTAGTATCTATTGCAGGAGCAGCAGGTTTAGATACAGTAAATGTTGGTTTAGTCGCAGCAATAGTTGTAGTTACTGGTTTTTTTGCAACAATCTTTTTTGTTTGACCATTTGCAATTGTTAATCCTAAAAAGAATAACAGTGCGATTTTAAATTTCATTTTCATTGTTTATTAATTTTAATCGGTTTCTATTTTAATTACATTTTTCTAATACTTCTACTTCAAAAATAATATTTGCGTTTGGCGGAATCACATTTCCTGCACCATTTTCGCCATAACCTAAATTTGATGGAATGAATATCACAGCTTTATCGCCAATGTTCAATTTGGCCAAACCTTCTTCAAATCCAGGAATCATAGCACCTTTGGCACCTACATCAAATGGAAGTGGCATGTACCCATTTTGAGCGGCTCTTTGCTCGTCATATTTTCCAAAATCTTTTGCAACTTCTGCATTACTGGTGTCAAATAACATTCCGTTTTCCAAAAACCCAGCATATTTAATATAAACTGCTTTTCCTTTAGTCATCTTTTTACCAGCTCCTTTTTCAAAAATAGTATAACTTAACCCTGATGGTAATTTTATAGCAGCAGTTTTTTTATCAGCAAAGAAAGCCAATTTGCTTGAAGCTGCTTGTTTCAATTTCATATCATCAATAGCTGCTTGTTTTTTAATAGTTTCAGCTTCGACTTTATAATAGTCATCAAATATTTTTACAGCATCAAATTTCTTAGCAGCTTCACCTTTTCTGATTATTTTGACAGAATTTATGGCGTCATCAGCAACAATTTTGTTTACAATATCCATTCCTTTTTCAACTACATGTCCAAAAATAGTATGCTTTCCGTCTAACCAAGGCGTTTCTTTAATTGTCACAAAAAACTGACTTCCATTAGTTCCCGGTCCAGAATTTGCCATTGCCAAGCAACCACCTTTGTCAAATTTTAAATCGGTAATTTCATCTTTAAATTTGTATCCAGCATCACCAGTTCCGTTTCCAAGTGGGTCACCACCTTGAATCATAAAATCTTCGGCATCGCCATTGCATTTAGATATTACTCTATGAAATTTTAATCCATCGTATAATGGTTTTCCTTTATAAGGTTCTGTTGCAAATTCATTTTTTCCTTCGGCAAGCGTAACAAAATTGGCAACCGTAATGGGGGCTTTGGTATATTCTAATTCAACTAAAACAGTTCCTTTTGCAGTTTCAATTTCGGCATAAAGTCCGTCTTTTAAACTGGAGTGTTCGTCTTTTTTGCATCCAATAAATGTAACTGTAATAAGTATTAATGCTAAACTAATTATTTTTTTCATTGTTATAAATTATTCTTGAGTTGTTTTATTTACGGGTTTAAAATCAGTTAACGATACAGTACAAATAAGAGATTCATTGGTTCCAATTCTTCTATTGTCTCCGTGATAACCAAACGCCATGTGTGATGGAAATAAAAAAGTAACTTTCTCATTTTTGTGCATCAATTTAATACCGTGACGCAATCCCATCATGATATTTTGTTTGTCAACAACATAGGTCTGTGGTTGCAATTCCAATTGCGAATAAATTACATTACCTTGAATATCTTTTATTTCATAATCAAAATTGGCTACATCTCCTTTTTTTGGACGAAGTGTATCTTTATCATTTTTGGTCTCATAATAATACCAATAGCCTTTTTGAGAAGCTATGTATTTAATATTGGGATTACTCTTTATAATAGAATCAATTTTACCTTCTTCACCTTTTATTAGTTTCTTATTACGTTCAACAGATGCATTTAAAAACTCACCTGATGAGCGAGAAACTGGCATTCTAGCTTGTTGTTGTTTACAGCCTACAAGCAGTATAATAGCAATAAGCAGCACCGCTCCAAATTTTATATTTTTCATAAATTTAGATATTGAGGGTTGAAATAATATGTTCAAATTTTTTAATAGTATTTGCCAAAGAATCATACGATTTTCCTCCGGCAGCATTAATGTGACCACCACCGCTAAAATGTTCACGAGCAAATTGATTTACATCAAAAGCGCCTTGTGAACGAAACGATATTTTAATGATATTCTCATCACGATGTTCAATAAAAATAGCTGCAAAAACAATGCCTTTTATCGTCAAACCATAATTTACAATTCCTTCAGTATCACCTTTTACATAATGAAATTCGTCTAATTCTTTTTGTGAAAGCGAAATATAAGAGGTTTTTTTATCAAAAAGTACTTTCATATTCTGCAATGCTCTTCCTAAAAGTTGCAATCTTTCATAAGAGTTATTGTCAAAAAGTAAATTCGGAATTTCCGTATTTTCAACTCCCAAATCTATAAATTCCGAAGCAATTCTATGTGTTGTTCCCGTTGTTTTTGGAAATCTAAATCCTCCAGAATCAGTAAGAATTCCGGTATATAAACAAGTGGCAATAGTTTTGTCGATAAGACCTTTTTGGTTTAAAAATCCAATAAAATTGTAAACCATTTCACAAGTAGAACCAAAACTAGTGTCTGAATAGGTGTAAGTTGCATAACCATCAGGCAGTTGATGGTGGTCAATCATAATGATTGGAGCTGAAAGTTTGTTTAAAACCTGTTCCATTTCACCAGTTCGGTGCAACGCATTAAAATCTAATGTAAATACCAATTCAGCATCTTGAAGTACTTTAGTGCAATTCGTTCGGTCGTTTTCATAAACTAAAACCGTTTCTGAACCTGGCAACCAATCCAAAAAATTAGGAAAATCATTTGGTGCAATTACTATCGGCTGGTGGTTCAATTTCAATAGAAAATGATACAAACCAAGGGTAGAACCCATAGCGTCTCCATCGGGACTACGATGCGGAATGATAGCAATTTTTTTAGACGTTGCCAATAATTCACTAATGGCTTGAATATCTTTTTCGTTCATGGGTGCGAAATTACATTTTTTTGTGTTAAAAAAATGTTATTTAGAAACAAAAAGTCCCAACCAAACGGCAAAAAGTCCGAGAAGAATACTCAAAGCAATGTAGCCAAAAGCTAGAAGCGAATTGTTGGATTGAAAGAGCGAATAATTTTCGAAACCAAAAGTTGAAAATGTGGTATAGCCGCCACAAAAACCAGTTACTAAAAACCACTTTAAGTTACTATTAGCCAAATTGTTTTTTTCTAATATACCAATCAAAAAACCAATAATACAACACCCCAAAACATTAGTAATTAAGGTAGCCAACGGAAACTGATTTGCCCAATATTTATTGACAAAAACAGATGTTAAGTAACGCAATACACTTCCGATTGCGCCACCAATGGCTATGTATAGAATTGTTTTTAGCATTGTAGTTTATTTGATTTCAAATGTAATGAAATTTTATAAATTAACTCTTTTGCCGTTTTAACCGCTTTATTATTTTAAATTTTATTTGCCCAAACTACCATAGCTGGGTTTAGCGCTTTGTTATTGCAATAATTTTTTACTGTAAATTTATTGTTAGTATAATAAAGCAATTTTGCCGACACTAGTACAAAATAATCTTCTGGTAAGACTATACTGTTAAAAGTAGTTGGGCTTAGTTGAGGTGTTTTTTTGTCAATAGGCAACACAAAATAATCGTCTATTACAACCGAGTGTCCTTCAAAGTTAGTGGCATAGATGTAAACAAGCAATTCAGCATTGGTTACGGCATCAGGAAAGAGCATTTCTGTGTTGGGGTCAAAGTTAGGAATGGTTACCGTTATTTGGTGTTGTGCAGTTGTAGAGGTGGTAATGGTTGGTAAAAAATACTGCGCAAAAAGGGAGTGGTTGTTGAACTCAAACCCAACTAAATCACTCATGTTGGCATTCAATGGGTTTCGTTGTCCTTTGAGAATGTTGGTATTACTTAACAGCGCATTGTAAAATTGCCCATTAAAACGGCGGTACATATAACTATCAGTAAGACCCACTAAAAAAGGGTGTAATCCAATTCGTATTGATTTAGTCCAACTACTACATTGGCTAAATTCATTGCTACTGGCTTTGGTAGCTTTGGTTTGTTTAACATGATTTGGACGACTTTGTATAATTTGTTTTCCATCAAGATTTCTAAAAACCAAATTACCTACCAAGCCACTAATTATATTTTTAGAATTCAATCGAGCCATATTTTGTAGTGTTAATGTTTTGTAGCATAAAAGTAATAAAAAAGATAATAATTTTGTGTTTATTTATATTAATAAAAAAGTATTAATATAATAAATTTATAATATATCCATAAAATATATTATTTTAATAGAGTTATTATGGTGTCATTATGGATTTACTATGGAGTGGTATAGAATTTAAAACAAATAAATAGCGTTTGTTTAAGTAAACATGTAGCTTTATAAAAACAGGGAAGAAATGGATTGAAAAAAATATGGACTAGTAATCTTAATTATTTTTTTTTTAAAAAAAAGTCCCACCGAAGCAGGACTAAAGATTTTCATCTACGGCATATAGCCTTATTGTGATAAGATTAAAGATTAGAGAACACGATATTTTGTCTAGTTGAGCATTTGCAAACTTTAGATTGTGATAAGATTAAAGATTAGAGAACACGATATTTGGTGTTAAAACACAATTACAATTTGGAAAATTGTGATAAGATTAAAGATTAGAGAACACGATATTGTAAACATTTGCCACAAACCTAACTTGTCTATTGTGATAAGATTAAAGATTAGAGAACACGATATTTATCAAGCTTAGTTAATGATTTAGGTTATAATTGTGATAAGATTAAAGATTAGAGAACACGATATTTTTAAAATTACAAATAAGAAAATAGAAAATATTGTGATAAGATTAAAGATTAGAGAACACGATATTAGTTGCGCCGTTAGCTTCTAATAGTCAAGTAAATAAAGGGTTATATCGTGATAAAAAATGCTTCTTTTTTGCAGTGATAAGGCAAGATTGAAGCATTTTTTTATTTCAAAATAATTCTAATTGCGTAGGTTGTGCTTCTTTGGGTACTTCGGCTTTGCCCCAAAAGTTGAGGATGTTGCCAAATTGTTTGTCAGTTATTCGCAATACACTTACTTTGCCCAAGGGCGGTAACAATCGGTGTATTCGTTTTTCGTGCACATCGGCACTTTCGCTACTGGCACAATGACGTACATAAACAGAATATTGCATCATGCTAAAACCATCCTTCAGCAAGTTGTTTCTAAATCCAGACGCATTTTTTTTGTCTTTCTTTGTTTCTGTCGGTAAGTCAAAAAATACAAATAGCCACATAATTCGGTATCCGTTTAGCTCCATAATTTTGGATATTTTATTTTCTTTCTATCTCCAGTATAACATTGTTGGAGAGAGCTTGCAGTTTTTTGTAATGCCACCATCAAAGGGCTTTTTTCCTCTTTGAAGTAAACGGTTCGGGTGAGTATTTGCAAAAGCTCCGATTTAAGAACAGTATTTAATTCTTGTTCGTCATAATTTTGCATTATCTCAAAAACCTTTTCATCTACAATAGGGCGAAAAGGTTCCATAATATCATCTGCTAAAGCAAAAGCATTGTATTTACTTTTATGATGAATACCTAATGTATTCAATAATCCGCTTCCTGATAAAGCTCTAGCTGTTGCTGCACGAAGTATTGCATAACCATAATTCAAAAAATTATTGGGATAATCGCCAAAGCGTTCTCGTTTGAACTTAACTTCAAAAAAAGATTTCCAATACTGACTTGCAGCAACTCCTTCCATATTACTGGTGTCACCACTCAATACTTTACTACATAAAAAGTCAAAAGAGTTTTTCTCTCCTGTTATTTTCTCTAATAAGATTCCTTGATTGGTTATTTTTTCAATTACTGTTTGTTGCCACAATTGTTTTTTGAGAGGCATACTGGCATTAATTTGGTTTTTAAAAATCTCTTGCTGAATGTGATGGCTGTTGAGGTTTAAAAACATTCCATTGGGTAAATGATTGTTACTACAAACAATTACTGCTGAATTATATTCTATTAATAAATTCATTGCAGGAATACTCAAATAAATCTCTGGATGATCTATAACCAAAAAACCAATATCTTCAATGGGAATGGTACTTTCTCTAATTTCTGATTTAATAACTAATTGAAGATTCCTGGTTGTTAACGAAGCTTTGTTTTCGAGTAGAATAGTCTTTTTTAGCATGATTTAGTATATTAGGAATGTCTAAATTACTAAAAATCAATTATATATTTGGTTTTATTGAGTAATAACAAGTAAACATATTTCAAGCTAAGGAAACAAATAAATTATTATTACCTAGTTTATAATTGAAATTGTTATTTTAGTTAGAGTCGATAGAATGTATAATGTGTAGCTATTGTTCTTCAAACTACTTTAATTCAATATTTAAAATATTTGTAATTCTCTTTTTTATTTTCCACTAAGAATAGTACTTTTGCACATGCAACACAACGTACTTATTTTAGATTTCGGCTCGCAATACACACAACTAATTGCACGCCGCGTTCGCGAATTAAACATATTCTGCGAAATTTTCCCTTACAACAATTATCCAACTGATTTATCTTCTTACAAAGCGGTGATTCTTGGCGGTAGCCCTTACTCGGTGCGCTCAGAAGATGCTTTGCAGATTGATTTGTCACACATTCGTGGTAAAATGCCTTTACTCGCTGTGTGTTATGGTGCGCAATATTTGGCACATTTTTCAGGTGGAGAAGTAGCCGCTTCCAACATCAGAGAATATGGAAGAGCCAATTTAACTTACATCAAACAAGATGAGGTTTTCTTCGAAAATGTAAACCTAAATTCACAAGTCTGGATGAGTCACAGTGATACTATCAAACATTTACCAACTAACGGTGTCAAACTAGCAAGTACCAATGACGTAGAAAATGCAGCCTACAAAATTGAAGGTGAAACAACTTACGCAATTCAATTTCACCCAGAAGTGTACCACTCGACTGATGGAAAACAAATGCTTGAGAATTTCTTGGTAAAAATTGCAGAAGTTCCTCAAACATTTACTCCAAATGCTTTTGTAGATGATTGCGTTAAAGACTTACAAGAAAAAGTAGGAAATGATAAAGTAGTTTTAGGACTTTCTGGCGGAGTCGATTCTACTGTAGCGGCGGTTTTATTGCATAAAGCAATAGGTGAAAATCTATATTGTATTTTCGTAAATAACGGATTGTTACGCAAAAATGAATTCGAAAGCGTTCTCGAACAATACAAAGGAATGGGCTTGAATGTAAAAGGAGTTGATGCTTCGGCACGTTTTTTGTCAGAGTTAGCAGGAGTTGAAGATCCAGAAACCAAACGTAAAATCATCGGAAGAGTGTTCATCGAAGTGTTTGATGACGAATCCAAAATCATTGAAAACGTTACTTGGTTGGCACAAGGAACCATTTATCCCGACGTAATCGAATCGGTTTCGGTAAAAGGACCAAGTGCAACAATCAAATCACATCATAATGTTGGCGGTTTGCCTGATTTTATGAAATTAAAAATTGTTGAACCATTAAGAATGTTATTCAAAGATGAAGTTCGAAGAGTAGGAGCAACATTAGGAATTGATGCTGAATTATTAGGAAGACATCCATTTCCTGGACCAGGATTATCGATTAGAATATTAGGCGATATTACACCAGAAAAAGTGCGTATCTTGCAAGAAGTTGATGCTATTTTCATCAATGGTTTAAGAGAACACGGATTGTATGATAAAGTATGGCAAGCAGGCGCAATTTTGCTTCCAGTAAATAGTGTAGGAGTAATGGGCGATGAGCGAACTTATGAAAAAGTAATTGCACTTCGCGCAGTAGAATCTACCGACGGAATGACTGCCGATTGGGTACATTTACCGTATGAGTTTTTGATGAAAATCTCAAACGAAATCATCAATAAAGTGAAAGGTGTGAATAGAGTAGTATATGATATTAGCTCAAAACCACCAGCAACCATTGAATGGGAATAAAAGAATATTAGATTTCAAATTTTAGATATTAGATTTCATGTTTTTACGTAGTGATTCTTAATGTCTTAATGGTTTAAAAAATAAAAGTTATTATGTTTAAAAGAGTTATTTACCTTGTAGTATTGGTTTTTACAACTGCTGTTTTTGGACAGAATTATGCTAAGCACACTGTTGCTAAAGGCGAAACTATTCAGTCAATCGCACAGAAATACAAAGTAACTCCGTATGATATTTATAAGTTAAATCCAGATTCTAAAAACGGAATTCAACCAAGTTCGGTGCTTTTAATTCCCAAAAGTGTTCAAGTAGCTCCTAAACCAATCAGTGTAGCTTCAACAAAAGAAAAAACACACGAAGTAGTTGTGGGTGATACTAAATACAGCATCGCTAAAAGTTACGGTATTTCCGTATCCGATTTAGAAAAGTTAAACCCAGATATTAAAGATAATTTGCCTTTAGGATTTAAAGTCAAGCTTAGTTCTGTTATTCAAAGCCAACAACAATCAGTTTCTAAACCTAAACCAGTTGTTGCAACTCCATTTAATCATGAAGTAGTTGCAGGTGATACTAAATACAGCATTGCAAAAAAATACGGAATTTCAGTAGAAGATTTAGAAAAACAAAATCCAGAGATTAAGGATAATCTTCCGTTAGGGTTTCAGTTGAAAATAGATACAAGAACGACTTCTATTCCTGTAACTGAAGACTTAAAACCTCATGCAAAAGCTATTAATTTATTAGAATACACAGTTAAATCTGGTGAAACATTATTCAGTTTAACGCATCTTTTTAATTTGTCTGAAGCGTCATTAATTGGTTTGAATCCTACTTTAAAAGACGGAGTTAAAGAAGGAATGGTGTTAAAAGTTCCTGCTAATCTTTCGTTTGCTAAAGAAACCAAAAACAGTTTAAGAGATTTGTCAAAAACTATAACAGCTCAAAAGAAAAAACAGTTGGTTATGTTTTTACCATTTAATGCTTCCAAAATTCAAAATGATTCGGTGACTTCAGTTTCTGAACGTTTGAAAAAAGACAAGTTTTTAAATATGACGCTCGATTTTTATTCCGGTGCATTAATGGCAATTGATTCGGCTAAAGTATTAGGAATGAATGTAGATATCAAGATTTTTGATTCTGAAGAAACTAAAAATACAACTACTGCTTTGTCAGTAATTTCTAGTGCAAGTTTTGCAGAAACAGATGCCGTTATCGGACCCTTTTATCAAGTTAATGTTGAACGTGTTGCTGCTGCTTTAGAAAGTCAAAATATCCCAGTGATTTCGCCATTGTCTAAAGATGACGGAAAATCATATAAAAACTTGTATCAATCAACACCTCAAAATGACGATATAAGAAAAGCAATGTTTGATTACATGCACTCCAAAAACGGCAATATAATTGGAGTTATAGATCCAAAGAAATTAGCCGTTAAACAGTATATTCAAGATTTTCAAAAAGATGTAAAAATTGTTGGACTTTCAGACAAAGGCGGATTTGTAGCTGATAGCATCAAAAAGTATCTAGTAAAAGATAAGCTAAATTATGTAGTATTAGTTTCTGAAAAAACGGGAACTATTTTTACAGCAACCAATGCAATGATAAGTGCCATGAAAGACTATCAAGTGCAGTTGGTAATTTTAGAACCTAACGAAACTTTAGATTTTGAAGAAATTGATTTGAAACGTTTAACAAAACTGAAAATGGCTTATCCATCAGCATCCAAAGATAACGATACTGAAGAAGCGCAACAGTTTGAAATGGCATACAAAAAGAAAAATAGAATATTCCCTAATCAATATGCAGTTCGAGGATTTGATTTGACTTTTGATACACTTTTGCGTTTGTCACAAGATAAACCATTGCAAGAATCCTTAGATAATGACGCTACAGAACAAGTAGAAAGTAAATTCGATTATGCAAAAAAACTCTCTGGAGGTTACGCTAATAACGGAATTTATATTTTATACTACGACGAAGATTTAACCATAAAACAAGCAGAATAATGCCAACTTCAAAAATAACATATTTAGGAGATTTACGAACTTCATCCATTCATTTACAATCGGGAACCGAAATTCTATCGGATGCACCAGTTGATAATCACGGCAAAGGTGAAGCGTTTTCACCAACCGATTTGTTAGCCAATTCGTTAGGAAGTTGTATGATGACAATCATGGCGATTAAAGCTAACGATTTAGGTATCGATTTAAAAGGTTCTACAGTTGAGGTTACCAAAATTATGCAAGCCGAACCAAGAAGAGTCGGACGATTGGAAGTGGTTATGAATATGGCAATTTCAGAATCAGAAAAAAATAGAATTATTTTGGAAAGAGTCGCGATGAATTGCCCAGTTCTTTTGAGTCTAAATTCTGAAATTGAAAAGGTAATAACTATTAATTGGAAGTAAATTTAGAATTAAGAACATAGAATATACATGTTCTAAAAAGTCTATTCTCTTTTCTCTCTTGTCTTTTCTCTCATCTTAAAATGGACGACCAACAAAAATCTCTCATAAAATTAGCCCATACCAAAATGCCTTTCGGAAAATACGAAGGCAAATATTTAATTGATTTACCCGAGTATTATCTAGTTTGGATACACAACAATCGATTGCCAAACGGACAACTTGGAGAACAACTCAAACTCATTTATGAACTCAAATTAAATGGACTTGAAGAGTTAATTCGGAACATAAAAAAGCAATATCCAAAACCTTTATGAACCTTAATTTATTGATGGTTTAAATAAATAAATTCTGTTTTAAAATTGACTTAATTCTACAATTAAATTGTACTTTTGCATCGTTTTTACAAGAACAATTCTGAGATTAATTCAGAATAAACAACAACACAACAACAAACTATTACAATGAATCCAACAAAATACATTTTTGTTACTGGTGGCGTGACTTCTTCTTTGGGAAAAGGAATTATAGCGGCATCTTTGGCAAAATTATTACAAGCACGCGGTTACCGAACAACTATTCAAAAATTTGATCCTTATTTGAATGTTGATCCTGGTACAATGAATCCTTATGAACATGGCGAATGTTATGTTACAGATGATGGTGCAGAAACCGATTTGGATTTAGGTCATTACGAACGATTTCTAAACGTTCCAACCTCGCAAGCCAATAATGTAACTACAGGAAGAGTTTATCTTTCGGTTATTGAAAAAGAACGTCGAGGCGAATTTTTAGGAAAAACGGTTCAAGTGGTTCCGCATATTACCAACGAAATTAAAGAACGCATGCAATTGCTAGGTAATTCTGGTGATTTTGATATTATAATTACTGAAATTGGCGGAACTGTTGGAGATATTGAATCATTACCTTACATCGAATCGGTTCGTCAATTGGTATGGGAATTGGGAGAAAGTAATGGAATTGTAATTCACTTAACATTAGTTCCCTATTTAGCCGCAGCTGGAGAATTGAAAACTAAACCAACGCAACACTCAGTTAAAACGTTGATGGAAAGCGGTATTAAAGCCGATATTTTAGTTTGTAGAACGGAGCATGAATTATCGGATGAAATTCGTCAAAAATTAGCGTTGTTCTGCAATGTAAAACGAGAAGCAGTTATTCAATCTATTGACGCTTCAACTATATACGAAGTGCCTTTATTGATGCTTGAAGAAGGACTAGATGTAGTGGCTTTAAAGAAATTAAATTTGCCCAAAAAAGCAGCACCCGATTTAAAAAACTGGACTACTTTTTTACACCGATTAAAACATCCAAAACATACAGTTAATGTTGGTTTGATAGGAAAATATGTAGAATTACAAGATTCTTATAAATCAATTTTAGAAGCATTTATTCACGCTGGCGCTTCCAATGAAACTAAAGTTAATATCATTAGCATACATTCAGAATATATTGATACTGAAAATGTTAGTGAACAACTAAAAGATTTAGACGGAATTTTAGTCGCTCCAGGTTTTGGTGAACGAGGAATTGAAGGTAAAATTGAAGCGGTTCGTTATGCTCGTGAAAATAACCTTCCTTTTTTCGGAATTTGTCTTGGAATGCAAATGGCAGTTATTGAATATTCAAGAAATATTTTAGGATTAGCGGATGCCAATTCTACTGAAATGAATCCGAATACTACCAATCCGGTTATTGATTTAATGGAAGATCAAAAAACTATTACCGATAAAGGAGGAACAATGCGTTTGGGATCCTGGAAATGTGATTTAAAAGAAGGATCATTGGCACAGAAAATTTATGGTAAAACGCAAATAGCAGAACGTCACCGTCACAGATACGAATATAATAATAAGTATGCTGCTGAATTAGAAAAAGCAGGATTAACAAGTTCAGGAATCAATCCGGATACGGGTTTGGTAGAGATTGTAGAAATAAAAAACCATCCGTTTTTCATAGGTGTGCAGTACCATCCTGAATATAAAAGTACGGTTGCGAATCCACAGCCAATTTTTGTTAGCTTTGTAGCCGCAATGGTGAAAAATAAAAAATAATTTTTCAAAATAAGAAACAAAACAGTCCAAATTACGACTGATGTATAAATTGTAAATAATAATGGAACAAAAGAAATTTGATAAGAATTCAATTATTGGAATAACACTGATTGTTTTAATTTTTGTGTGGATGATGATTAACAGTCAGAAAGATGCCGAAAAAGAACAGTTAGCAAAAGCTAAACAAGAGAAAATAGATAAAGCTAAAAAAGCTTCGGAAGTAAAAACTAAAGAAGTTACTTCTGTTGTTGTAGATTCAACAGTTAGCGACACCGTTAAACTTCAAAAATTACAAGGTGCTTTAGGAAGTTTTGCTTATTCTGCAACGCTACCATCTGCAAAAGAAAGTTATACTACTATTGAAAATGACTTAGTAAAATTAACCATTGCTAATAAAGGTGGTTACATTTCGGAAGCGATTTTAAAGAAATACGAAAAATTTAAAAAAGGTTCAGGTCAATTGGTCGAGTTGATTAAAAACAACAATGCTAATTTGAGTATCGCATTGCAAACTGCCGATAATCGTGTTTTAAATACCAAAGATTTGTTTTTTGAACCAACTTTAACAAAAGTAGGCGAAAATCAAGTGTTGTCAATGAAGTTAAAAGCTGGTGCCAATGAATATTTAGAATATAAATATGTATTGAAACCAAACGATTATATGGTTGATTTTGATTTGCGTTCTCAAGGATTAAGCAAAGCTTTAAATACATCAAAACCAGCTGATTTAGAATGGGATTTGAAAACGTATCGTAACGAAAGAAGTGTTACTTACGAAAATCAAAATGCTGAGATTTATTATGAATATGAAGATGGGAAAATCAGTTATGTAGGACAAGGAAAAGACAAAGAAGAAACGCCTGCTAAGACTACTTTTATTGCATACAAACAACACTTTTTCTCAACTATTTTGTTGACAAATACACCATTTGAAACTACTAAAATACATTCTGAATCTTTAGTAAATGATGTAAAAGTAGATACGGTTTTCACTAAACAATTCAAATCAACATTGCCATTAGCATACAGAAATGGTGAGTTGGATTATAAAATGAATTGGTACTTTGGACCAACAGATTACAAAACGTTAGGAAATTATGAAGGTAAAAATCTTGATAAAATTATTCCATTAGGTTGGGGAATTTTTGGATGGATTAACCGATTTATTTTCATACCATTATTCGGATTCTTAGGCGGATTTATGTCGTATGGTTTAGCCATTATTGTTTTTACAATTTTGATAAAAATCGCCATGTCGCCAATTACATTCAAATCATTCTTGTCTCAAGCAAAAATGAAAGTATTGCGACCAGAAATAGCGGAACTTGGAGAAAAATTTAAAGATCCAACAAAAAAACAACAAGAAACAATGAAGTTGTACAATAAAGCTGGAGTTAATCCAATGGCTGGTTGTATTCCTGCTTTGATTCAAATGCCGTTTTTGATGGCATCGTTTAGATTCTTTCCTTCGGCTTTTGAGTTAAGACAAAAAAGCTTCCTTTGGGCAGACGATTTATCTTCATTTGACCAAATAATTAAATTACCATTCACTATTCCAATGTATGGAGATCATATCAGTTTGTTTCCAATTTTGGCAGCAGTCGCAATTTTCTTTTATATGAAAATGACATCAGGCGATAATCAAATGGCACAACCACAACAAGAAGGTATGCCCGACATGACCAAAATGATGAAAATGATGATTTACATTTCTCCAATAATGATGTTGATTTTCTTCAATAGTTATGGTTCTGGATTGAGTTTGTATAACTTTATGTCGAATTTAATCACCATAGGAATTATGTTGGTAATCAAAAGATATTTTATTGATAGCGATAAAATTCACGCTCAAATTCAAGAAAATAAAACCAAACCAACCAAAGAAGGCAAATTTCAAAAGAAACTTCGTGAGGTAATGGAACAAGCTGAAGAGCAGAAAGCTAAAGGGAAAAAATAGTTTTTCAAGTCTATTAAAAAATAAAATGCTGTTTCATAAAGAGTAATCTTTTGAAACAGCATTTTTTAGGTATTAAAGATTGATTTAGGTCACAAAAAAAAGCCGTCAATAAATTAACAGCTTTTAAAATTTTATAGAATTGTATTATTATAAACTCGGTAACAATACTTTGTTTAACAAATGAATTACACCATTTGTACATTGAATATCTGTAGTAATAACATTTGAATTTCTATTGTTTACATCTTTTAATTTAAGCACAGAATTCAGTAAAACTGTAAAAGTTTGTGGGGCTTCAAATGTTGAAATTACTTCGCCATCTGTAAAATCAGTAGCTAAAATGTTTCCAGTTGCAACATGATATCGTAATATTTTTGTCATATTAGCAGTTGAAACTCCAGCAATTCCTCCAGTCAATTCAACATTTAAAGAAGTAAAAGCACTATTAATTGGTGCAAAAACTGTAAACGGACCAGTTCCTGAGAATGTTGTAAAGAATGCAGGTTGTCCTGCACCAGATAATGCCTCTGCCATTGAAGAAAGATTTGGATTTGCTTTTATATGATCTGATATAGAGGGTAAAGTTATTACTCCACTAACAATATGTATTATTCCATTACTAGCAAGTATATTAGACGCTGTAACATCTGACATGTCATTTAAAACAATGCCATTAGATTTGTTAACGAACATACTCAAATTATTTGTCGTTGAAGTATTTCCTATTGCTAGCGTTTTAATATATCCTGCCGAAGGTAAATCGGTTGAGTTTACAACTTGACCAATTACATGGTTTAATAAAATTTGTTTAAGAGTTGAAGAAGGAACATCATTAATACTTGCGAATCCATTTTGAGCTAAAAAAAAAGCAAATGCTTCATTGGTAGGAGCAAATAAAGTATAGGTTCCTTGCGAATTAAATGTTGATGATAATCCAGTTTTTTCAAGAGCAATTGCTAAAGTCGATAAATAGGACTGTGACTGAATCACTTCTGTTATTGAAGGTTTTTTTGCATTTGCATTTTCTTCCATTGTACAGCTTACGAACGAAGGTGTAACTACTAAAAAGGCTATTATTAAAAGTGCACTTTTAAATAAAAATGTATTTTTCATGATATTTATTTTGTCTAGTTTTAAGGGTTTTATGTCAGAATTATAAAAGCAAAAATATGCAATAAATTGGATTTATATATATAATTTTGGGAATGAATATAATTTGGAATTATTTTTGTCATACTAAAAGTCAGAAATTTAAGTTATATCTAACAATCAAATAAACAAAAGCATGAAATATTTAATTTTTGTATTCTTTTTTACAGCCTCACTTTTTGCTCAGGAAACAAATAAACTTGATGACAAAGGGTTAAAGCAAGGTCTTTGGAAAGGCATTTATGAAGAATCAAAAAGACCACGATATGAAGGAACATTTGAACATGGAAAAGAAGTTGGAATGTTCAAATTTTTTGATGATACCAAAGTCGGAACTGTAATTGCTACTCGTGAATTCAATTCTAAAGACAATTCCTGTTATACAATTTGTTACAATCAAAACAAGAGTAAAGTTAGTGAAGGAAAATTGGTTAACAAACTATATGAAGGAGAATGGAAATATTATCATGAAAATTCTCCTGAAATTATGACTTTAGAAAATTATCTAAATGGGAAACTAAACGGATTGCGAAAAGTGTTCTATCCAAGCGGTAAAATTGCTGAAGAAGCAAATTATAAAAACGGAAAAAAAGAAGGTTCTTATAAAAAGTATGCTGAAAATGGAATCATATTAGAAGAAACTATTTATAAAAATGATGAATATGATGGATTAGCAATTTTTAGAAGTCCTGATAATGTAGTTGTTGCTAAAGGTAACTTCATCAAAGGTAAGAAAGAAGCTATTTGGGAATTCAACACCAACGGAAAAATCACCAAAGAAAATATGAGCAAAAAGAAAGTTCGTAAATTTGTTAAAAGACCAATTACGAGAGAAGAAGAAAGATAATCTCATAAGAATAACTTACAGAAGTATATGTTTTAACAATTAAAGCATATACTTTTTTTTATTATTTGATGTAAATTTGCATTTCAAAATAGTTATCAAATGAAACGTGTTGTAGTTGGACTTTCTGGTGGTGTAGATTCAAGCGTTGCTGCTTATCTTTTGCAAGAACAAGGTTATGAAGTAATCGGACTTTTTATGAAAAATTGGCACGATGATTCGGTAACAATTTCCAATGAATGTCCATGGTTGGAAGATAGTAATGATGCACTTTTAGTTGCTGAAAAACTCGGAATTCCTTTTCAAACAGTCGATTTAAGCGAACAATACAAAGAAAAAATCGTTGATTATATGTTCAACGAATACGAAAAAGGAAGAACTCCAAATCCGGATGTATTGTGTAATCGTGAAATCAAGTTTGATGTATTTATGAAAATTGCCTTAAGTCTTGGTGCCGATTATGTTGCAACTGGGCATTATTGCAGAAAAGGCGAAATTGAGGTAGATGGAAAACCAGTATATCAATTACTTGCTGGAATGGATGGAAATAAAGATCAATCCTATTTTCTTTGTCAATTATCACAAGAACAATTATCAAAATCACTATTTCCAATTGGGGAATTGACAAAACCTGAAGTTCGTGAAATTGCTGCCAAAATGGAATTGGTAACCGCCGAAAAGAAAGACTCTCAAGGACTTTGTTTTATAGGAAAAGTACGTTTGCCCGAATTCTTACAACAACAATTACAACCTAAAGAAGGCTTGATTTATGAAATTCCTGCAAGTAGTGAAATTTATAATCAAACAAAACCAACTTTTAACTCCAAAGAAGAAGAATTAGTTTTTGAATCAACATCAATACACTATACTCCAGAAGTTGGAAAAGTAGTTGGCAAACACCAAGGAGCTCATTATTTTACCACCGGTCAACGTAAAGGGTTGAACGTTGGCGGAACAAAAGAAGCATTGTTTATTATTGCAACTAATGTAAAAACTAATGAAATTTATACTGGGCAAGGTCACGGTCATCCTGGATTGTTTAAAAAAGCACTTCGAGTACAACCACAAGAAATTCATTGGATTCGGGAAGATTTAAAACTTCAAAACGGTGAAACAATGGAAGTCATGGCACGAATTCGTTACCGTCAAGAATTACAAAAAGCTACTTTATATCAATTTGAAAGTGGTTTGTATGTTGATTTTGATGAACCGCAATCTGCAATTACCGACGGACAATTTGTAGCATGGAATAGTGGTGATGAATTAGTTGGTTCGGGAGTAATTTCATAAATTAGCGCTTTACTAAATTTAGAAATTATGCAAAAACTACTAGTTATTTTTTTATTTCTAATTTCCTTTTGTGGATTTTCGCAAGAAGATGCTTGGGTTTATTTTAATGATAAGCCAAATGCGCAATCTTTTTTAGACAATCCGCTAACAATGCTAACTCAAAGAGCTCTAGATAGACGAACTGCTCAAGGAATTGCATTAAATATAAATGATGCTCCTATCGAACAAACCTATATTGAACAAATTGCAACCGCAACCGGAATTACAATTAAAGCCAAATCCAAATGGTTGAATTGTCTTCATATTCGTGGAAGTATTTTTGATATTAGTGCTTTAACGAGTTTGTCTTTTGTAAATCACATTCATTTTGCTAACAATTCTTTGAATTCTAAAATGGCGGCTCCAAAGCAAAATCACCCGAAGAATAAAGAATTGAATGTACAAACTAATTTTTCCTATGGAACTTCAGCCAATCAAATAGAAATGTTGAATGGGCAACTATTGCATCAAGCAAATTATACAGGTGCTGGAAAAATTATAGCGATTTTAGATTCAGGATTTACAGGCGTTAACACAATAATTCCTTTCAATAGATTTTTTAATCTTGGACTATATTTAGGTGGATATAATTTTGTTGCAGGTGATACTAATGTTTTTTCAACACACAATCACGGCACAATGACTTTGTCTTGTATGGTTGGATATGTTGACGGACAATTGGTTGGAACTGCGCCAGATGCTGGTTACTATTTGTTTATCACAGAAGATGTTTCAGGAGAAAATCCAGTGGAGGAAAGTTATTGGGTGCAAGCTGCAGAAGAAGCCGATAGATTAGGCGTTGATGTAATTTCAACTTCATTGGGGTATTTTGGTTATGATAATGCAAATTATAGTCATACTTATTCTGAAATGACTGGTAATACTGCTTTTGCCTCTCAAGGTGCAAATATTGCTTTTAGCAAAGGAATAGTAGTGGTTGCTAGTGCTGGAAATTCGGGTAGTTCAACAGATCCTTATGTTGGAGTTCCTGCCGAAGCTACTAATGTTTTAGCAGTAGGAGCCGTTCAAGCAGATAGAACTTATGCCGCTTTTAGTTCTATAGGGCCAAGTTTTGATGGAAGAATAAAACCTGATGTTATGGCTAAAGGTCAAAGCACCACTTTATCTAATACATCAGGTGCAATTGTTACTGCAAGCGGAACTTCTTTTTCTTGTCCAATAATGGCTGGTATGATAGCTAGTTTTTGGCAAGCAATTCCTTGGGCAACCAATGCACAAGTGGTTCAGTTTGTAAAACAATCTGCTGATAGATATTCTAATCCTGACAATCTATATGGATATGGTATTCCTGATTTTCAATTGGCTTTGAATACTGCAGTGTTGTCATTGCAAGTGAATAACAATACTAATTTTGTTATTGCTCCAAATCCAGTAAATGATAGTGTTTCTGTTTCATTTCCAAATGGATTCAATACTGCAACAATCACTTTTTATAATGCTTTAGGTCAATTGATTTTGGATAAAAATGTCTCGCAATCTTTTTCAACTATTTCATTGCAATCATTAAGTTCTGGAGTTTATTTTTATAAAATTGAAACCAATTCTTTTTCTCAATCGGGTAAAATAATAAAAAAATAATTAAGCATTTAGAATGTAATCATTAGATACAAATGCGTCTATTTTACTATTAAGCAGTTCAAAAAAGTGGTTTCTGTCGTTTTCATTACTTTTAGTTAAATTCTTAGAAAGATGAATTTGATTCCCAAAATAATCATTCAATTGATTGCAAATTTTATAATTTTTGGTATTCAAATATTCAATTAGATTATATTGAATAACAGCAGTACTATCTTTTTCAGAATGGAATAAAACAGAATTATTCATTACAAATAAGGAATTGTGATACAATTCAAATTTTTTACCATATTGTTTTCTTCCACCAGTTGCATACAATTTAATTAAAGCAAGTAATTCTCTCAATTCTTGTATTATTGATTCCATTTCTTTAATTGATATTAATTTTACTTTATTCAAATATTCTATAGCATATAAAGCACTATCAATAGTAGTAGTATTCCAAATTTCAGAAGTATTTGTAGTATCATTCAAAAATGAAATTCTTAAACTTTCAGTGGTTATTTCTGGAGTTAATGAAAAATCAGAAAAAGGAATTTTTTTTAAATGAAAATCTGGATTAGTAGAATACATCCAAACATAAAATTTTAATTTACTCAATAAGTTTTGACCAATAGTATAATAAAAAGGGATGTCTTTTGCCGAATAATATATAGTAGTATTTGGTTTATTGACATAATCAAAAACCATTTTATTGGTTTCTTCCAAAAAATTGAGAAATGTTTTGGTGTTATTTACAGTTTCGGGAGTTAGAAATAGTACATTTTTCTTTGAACTCAAAAACAATACTTCGTCTATTGAAAACTTATAGAATAAAGCAATTTTTTCTAATTCGGATACTGAAAACTCTACTTTGTTAGAAACTCTTCTGTAGGCAGAATCAAAAGAAATATCCAGTATTTCAGAAATTTTTTCAGTCAATTTTATGGGTTTAAATTTAGTTTCGGACACTAAATAACTGATTATTTTTTTATTCATAGAAGTAGTATTGTTTGCGAAAATAGCAAATTAATTTATATTTATTTGCGATGTACGCAATTTACTTTACTTCGGTGTGTTATAATTTTGGTTTATTAAATATCTAATTATGAAAGCAAACACATTTTATTTAAAGACAAGCATTATAATTTTTTACTTCATTTTGTTGTTCAATAGTTCTTTGGTTTTTAGTCAAGAAAAAGGAATTATTTTGAAAGATAAAAAAACTGAGGAAACTGAATTTCTAAAAGAAAATAAAAGGATTAAAGTTTTTACCATTGATGGAAGAAACTACACAGGAAGATTTAAAATCATCGATGACAATACTATTGAGATTGATGGTGAAAAAATCCCTCTTGATTCTGTAATGATGATTAAGAGACGTTCTGTAACTTCTGCAATTATTGAAACTACATTTTATGTATTTGGAGGAATAATTGTTGTTGCATGTATAGCAGCTGCTACCTTTGATCCTCTAATTTTAATATTGATTCCTGTTAGTTTTCCATTCATAATAACTGCAGCATTAGTGCCCGCATTAGAAAATAATCATCTGCAGAAAAGATGGAGTTATAGCATTGGTGCCAGTGAACCTAAAACCGATTGATATGAAAAAAATTGTATATTATTTGTTGATTACATCATTTTGTGCTTTTTCGCAAACTAAAATCAAACCAATAAATCCAAATGGGAAATGGTATTTTGGAACTGAAATTGGAATAAACAAAGTAACTTCTTTCAGCTATGATGAAGGAAATACCTCGGTCAGTATTGGTGGAATTTCCGAATATTATTTTGATAAACATTGGAGTGTTCAAGGGCGAATTAAATACATGAAAACTGGAGTTTCTTTTATCAATCAATATAGTGGTTGGAATTGGAATTGGGTGAAAACAACTCAAGATGTTGCTTCGTTTTCAGGATATAATCGGTTTGATGGACAAGTTATTGTAATTCCCATAGATCTTAAATGGGAATATAGAATTCATAAAAATTTGCATGGAAGTATAAAAACCGGACCAGCTCTTAATATTGAAATGAAGAGTACTTACAATTATGGAAATGTAAATTATGATACTTTTTCAAAGACTTTTGTTAATATGAATTTTGGGTATGGTTTTAATTATTATTTATCTAAAAACTATGGTATCGGATTGGATTTTGAATATTATTTTTTAGGAGATTCAAAAGGAACTACAAGCGGATTTTTATGGAACCAAACCCATTATGCAAACAATTCTATAACCAATCTTCAATTGAAATATCATTTTTAAATTAATTGGTTTTTATTTTTAATTTGACCTTTACAATTCTTATTTTAGCAGAATATAATTTATTTTGGTAATGAATAGAATCACACAACTTTTCAATATACACTATCCAATTATTCAAGGTGGAATGATTTGGAATTCGGGTTACAAATTAGCTAGTGCTGTCAGTAATGCAGGAGGTTTAGGCTTAATTGGAGCAGGGTCTATGTATCCTGATGTGCTGCGCGAACACATTCAAAAATGCAAAAAAGCAACCGATAAACCATTCGGAGTTAACATTCCGATGTTGTATCCTAATGTTGAAGAAATCATCAATATCATTGTGGAAGAAGGAGTGAAGATTGTCTTTACTTCTGCCGGAAATCCTAAAACATGGACTTCTTTTTTAAAGGAAAAAGGAATAACAGTTGTTCATGTAGTGAGCAGTTCTAAATTTGCTTTGAAAGCGCAAGAAGCTGGTGTTGATGCCATCGTTGCCGAAGGTTTTGAAGCTGGTGGACACAACGGTAGAGAGGAAACTACAACGCTAACCTTGATTCCGATGGTGAAAGAAAACATCTCGATTCCATTAATAGCAGCAGGCGGAATTGCAACCGGTAGAGGAATGCTTGCCGCTATGATTCTTGGTGCCGATGGTGTGCAAATGGGAAGCCGTTTTGTAGCTTCAACAGAAAGTTCGGCACACGATAATTTTAAGAAAACAGTTCTAGAAACTGGAGAAGGCGAAACCCAATTGACCTTGAAAGAACTGGCACCAGTAAGATTAATCAAAAATAAATTTTTCAATGATGTACAAGAGTTGTATGCTGCCTGTCCGTCTAAAGAAGATTTGGAAAACCTTTTAGGAAAACGCAGAGCCAAACGAGGGATGTTTGAAGGCGATTTGGTAGAAGGCGAATTGGAAATTGGACAAATTGCAGGATTGATTCATGACATCAAACCAGTAGAGGATATTATCAAAGAAATTATAGCCGAATTTGAATTGGCAAAAAAAGAAGCAAGTAGTTTATGAAAAAGTTAATTAGTGTAGTAGTGTTTGGTTTTGTGTTGCATCTTCAAGCGCAAGACCGTCCTAAATTGGTAGTAGGAATTGTAGTCGATCAAATGAAAATGGAGTATTTGTACCGATTTTCAAATGATTTGTCTGACAATGGTTTCAAGCGATTGATGAACAATGGCTATGTTTTTCAGAACGTACAATACAATTATATGCCTACCTACACAGGTCCTGGGCATGCTTCTATTTATACCGGAACAACTCCTGCAACGCACGGAATTGTGGGCAACGAATGGTTCAGTCGTAAGTCGGGAAAAGACATGTATTGTACGGATGATGCAACTGTAAAAACGGTTGGTGATGGTACTAAAGCAGAAGGCGAAATGTCTCCCAGAAATCTGTTATCGACTACTATTACTGACGAATTGCGTTTGGCAACCAACTTTAGAGGTAAAGTTATCGGAATGAGTTTGAAAGACAGAGGTGCTATACTTCCTGCTGGGCATTTTGCCAATTGGGCATTTTGGTACAGCAAAACAGGAGCGTTTATCTCCAGTACTTTTTATGGTGCTACCTTGCCAGATTGGGTAACCGATTTCAACAATGAAAAACATTATATGCCTTACATCAACAAAGGTTGGGAGTTGTTAAAACCAGCTGCAACGTATGATGAAAGTCTAGCAGATGACAGTCCTTATGAAGGAAAATTGAATGGTGCTAAACCAGTTTTTCCATACAATCTAAAAGAAATGTATGAGAAAAACGATGCCGGAATCATTCGTGCTACTCCTTTTGGAAATGATTTATTAGAAGAATTTGCCAAAAAAGCCATCGAGAAAGAAGCCTTAGGAAAAGATGATAGTACCGATTTTCTAACGGTAAGTTTCTCTTCCACCGATTATGTTGGGCACAATTTGGGACCGCGATCTATGGAGTTGCAAGATACCTACTTGCGTTTGGATTTGACCATTGCCGATTTCTTGAACTATTTGGACAAAACGGTAGGCAAAGGAAATTATTTGGTTTTCTTAACTGCCGACCATGCCGGTGCTGAAAATGCTAAGTTTTTAAGCGACAATAAATACAACGTCACCAATATAGAACCCAAAGAAATTAAAGCGGCTTTAAAGAAATTTTCAACCGATACTTTTGGAGATGATGTATTGCTGAATTATTCCAACTTCAATCTGTTTTTTAATAGAGAAATTATTAAAACCAAAGGATTGGATTTGCAGAAAGTAAAACAAGCGTTCAAAGACTTTTTGATGACTCAAGACCAAGTAAAACGCGTGTATACCGAAGAAGAAATTCTAGCCGCAACAGGAAACGATTTCTATTTGAATTTCATTGCCAAAGGCTATGACCCAATTCAAGATGGCGATTTAGTAGTGTTGGACAAACCGGGTTATAT
>CANCFZ010000006.1 GCA_947377425.1 Flavobacteriaceae bacterium | reverse complement strand
ATTTGAGAAATTCGGATACTAATATATTGATTTTGTAAGTGGTGAAATTATTCATTTCTTAAATTAAAAATATCTGGATAACCCCCATGAAAAATATAACTATAATTTTTCTTCTAATTTTTCTTCCTTTTATAAATTTTGCTCAAGTTGGAATAGGAACTACAAATCCTGATGATTCTTCTATATTAGACATCGCTTCGGACAGTAAAGGTCTTTTGATACCAAGAGCGACCACATTACAAAGAAATGCTATTGTTAATCCAGCGGAAGGACTGATTTTGTTTAATTTAACGACTTCAAATTTTAATTATTTTAATACAATTTGGAAAGATTTTTCGCCGAGTTATAAATCAATTAATTCTATAGTAGGCATATCAACTAATTCAACTATTGATGTTGATGTTCCCGGAATGGAATTGATGCCTTCTGAAGGAACTTATTCTGTTTCGTTTGATAGTCAAATATCTAATACATCAGTAGTAACGCCAGTTTTAGTAGATTCTAATATGCTATTGACGGATTATTATTTGCTTTATAATCAACTTCAGAATCATGTTACAACTAATGCTGTTCATGCTGCAGGTTTTGGTGAAGGAGAAACTCTTTTACCTGGTAAATATGCTTTAAGTAGTGCTATTTCCATTACAGGAGCACTTATATTAGATGGTGGAAACGACCCAAATGCTGTCTTTATTATTAGTGCTTCAGGAGCTATTAATTTTAGCGCCAATACCATCATTGTTTTAACGAATGGTGCTTCTGCCGAAAATATTTTTTGGGTTGCAGAAGGAGCAATCGGTGTAGGAGCAAGTTCCTTAATTAATGGAAGTCTAGTTTCTCACAATGGTGCTGTAGCAGTAGGAGCATTATGCACTATAAACGGAAGAATGATTACTAATTCTGGAGCAGTTTCATTTGGACCGGGTAACTGCAATGTTCCAACGAATGCTTCCGCTTTAATAAATTTAGGCACATTAAATACATTTGTAGTTTTTACAGGAGTAGGAGCAATTAGTAATACTGGAAATTCCATCTACAATGGTAACATTTGTTCAGGTTTAGGGCTGACAGATAGTCTTTTGTCGGCAACTGTAAACGGTGTTATTGTAGCTCCAAATACCTATGTTCAAGTCAATAATGGGGTTAATACTAATGCTACATTTAGTATTTATCAGAATAATGTTTTAATTCAAAGTTCAAGAAAACAAATAACATGTAATTCAAACTATACAAATTTATCATTATCAGCTATTGCTACAGTTTTAAATGGAGAAACAATCACTGTAAAATGGAAAATTGATTCGGGAACCTTAACATTAGGAAACAGAGTTCTAACTTCTATAAAAGTTCAATAATTTTTTAGATTGGTTTTGTATTTTACAACTTTTGATAGTTGAATATGTTTTTCTCTTCATTAAATTGCACAAAAAAATCCTGCTCATTTCTGAACAGGATTTGATATTTTTTCTTCGACTGCGAACAGGATGGCAATATAAATTATGCCAGCATAGTAACTGGATTTTCGATAAATACTTTTAATGTTTGTAAAAACTGTGCTCCGGTTGCACCATCGATTGTTCTGTGATCACAAGCTAATGATAACATCATGGTGTTTCCTACAACTATTTGACCATTTTTAACAACTGGTTTTTCAACAATTGCTCCTACTGAAAGAATTGCTGAATTGGGTTGGTTGATGATTGAATTGAATTCTACAATTCCGAACATTCCAAGATTAGAAACTGTGAATGTACTTCCTTCCATTTCGGTTGGTAGTAATTTTTTAGTTTTAGCTCTTCCTGCCATGTCTCTAACTCCGGCGCCAATTTGAGATAAACTCATTGCGTCTGTAAATTTTAAAACTGGCACCACCAATCCGTCTTCAACTGCAACAGCAACTCCAATACTCACATGGTGATTGATGGTAATTGCATCTTCTTTCCATTGTGAATTGATTTTTGGATGTTTTTTTAATGCCATTGCACAAGCTTTGATTATCATATCGTTAAACGACACTTTGGTGTCTGGAACTGCGTTTATGATAGCTCTTGATTTCATAGCATCGTCCATATTCACTTCAATTGTTAGGTTGTAGTGTGGCGCTGTGAATAGTGATTCTGCTAAACGTTTTGCAATGATTTTTCGCATTTGCGAATTTTTTATTTCTTCTATAACCACTTCTCCAGCTGGAATGAATGGTTTTGCAGGAATTGATGTTGATTGCGTTCCCTCGACTGCGCTCGGAATGACAGTTTGCGTTTGAGAAGATGCTGTAAAATTTTCTACATCACTTTTTACAATTCTTCCGTTTTCGCCGGAACCTTTTACATGCGAAAGGTTGATTCCCTTGTCTTTAGCTATTTGTTTTGCTAATGGAGAAGCAAAAACTCTTCCATTATCTGTGGTAGTATTTGTTTGAGTTCCCTCGACTGCGCTCGGGATGATAGACTCTGTTTTGGTTTCAGGAGTTTCAACTGCTGTTGGAGCTTCGCCTTTACCGTAGTTTTCTGCAATTCCAGTTATGTCAGTTCCTGCAGGTCCAATGATTGCTAAAACGCTATCAACTGGTGCAGATTCTCCTTCGTTAATTCCGATGAACAATAAAGTTCCAGAGTTAAACGATTCGAATTCCATTGTTGCTTTATCGGTTTCTATTTCGGCTAGAATCTCTCCTTCTTTAATTTGGTCACCAACTTTTTTTAACCAAGTTGCAACCGTTCCAGTAGTCATGGTGTCACTTAAACGCGGCATTGTGATTACTTTTACGCCTGCAGGCAAGGTTGTAGGTTTTGGGTTTTGGGTTGTAGGTTGAGCAACATCTTCTTTAACTTCAACTTTGTCTTCTTGGGATTTGGAATTTGAAGTATTGGAAATTAATGAACTAATATCTTCGCCTTCTTTTCCGATAATTGCTAAAAGTGAATCAACAGGAGCAGATGCTCCTTCTGGAATTCCGATGTATAATAAAACACCTGAATTGAAAGATTCAAATTCCATTGTAGCTTTGTCGGTTTCGATTTCGGCTAAAATATCACCTTCTTTTATTGTATCACCTACTTTTTTAAGCCAAGTTGCAACAGTTCCTTCTGTCATAGTATCGCTCAAACGAGGCATGTTTATTACTGTTGCCATAATTATAATCTATGAGAAATGAAAGGATAATTTTCTTGTTCGTAAACGACATCATACAATTGTTGTGCTTCTGGAAACGGAGATTCTTCGGCAAATTTTTCACATTCGTCAACTAAGTCTTTTACTCTTTGATCCATAGCTTCAATTTCTGCATCAGTTGCATAATTATTTTCTTTGATAATATCTAGAACTTGAGTAATTGGGTCTATTTTTCTATATTCTTCAACCTCTTCTTTAGAGCGATATAATTGTGCATCCGACATAGAGTGACCTCTAAAACGATATGTTTTCATTTCTAAAAATGTTGGTCCGTCACCACGACGTGCTCTGTCAATTGCTTCTGTCATTGCTTCGGCAACTTTAACTGGATTCATTCCGTCAACAGGACCACAAGGCATTTCATATCCTAAACCAAGTTTCCAAATATCGGTATGGTTTGCGGTTCTCTCTACAGAAGTTCCCATTGCGTAGCCATTGTTTTCACAAATAAATACTACAGGAAGTTTCCATAACATAGCCATGTTAAAAGCTTCATGAAGTGAGCCTTGACGTGCTGCACCATCACCAAAATAGGTCATAGTAACGCCACCTGTTTCAAAATATTTATCTGCAAAAGCCATTCCAGCACCTACCGGAATTTGAGCACCCACGATTCCGTGACCACCAAAAAATCCTTTTTCTTTTGAAAAAATGTGCATAGAACCACCCATTCCTTTAGAGGTTCCAGTTACTTTCCCATAAAGCTCTGCCATAATTCTTTTTGGGTCAACACCCATTGCGATTGGCTGAACGTGATTACGATAGGCAGTAATCATTTTATCTTTAGACAAGTCCATTGCATGAATTGCTCCAGCAAGAACTGCTTCTTGACCATTATATAAATGTAAAAATCCTCTAACTTTTTGTTGGATATAAACAGCAGCTAATTTGTCTTCAAATTTTCTCCAAAACTGCATTTCTTCATACCATTGAAGATAAGTTTCTTTTGTAATTGGTTTCATTTTTTAATGAATTACTAGATTAATGTATTGTAATCGCATCGCAAATTGCGAATTCTTAAATTTGCGTTCCGACACTTCGGAAGCAAAAGTAAGATATTGATAGTAGATGTAAAAATAAATAAGAATGAAAATGTTATTTTTTAATAACTGTTTATTCTTAAATATCAACTACATCGATATAGCTTACAAGGATGTTTTGTCAAATGAAAGCGGCAATAAATTATTGATAGAATTTGATTTGTAAACTTCGCCTGATTCACCCATAAAATAAATTTCAATTGGAGTATCTTGTTTAAATTCATATTCTGCAATAGATTGACGACAAGCTCCACATGGCGGAATTGGTGATAATGTTGGGTTTGTATCCGACGCTGCTGTGATTGCCAGTTTTACAATTTTTGCATTTGGATAAATTGCTCCTGCTTGAAAAATAGCTACTCGCTCAGCACAAAGTCCAGATGGATAGGCAGCATTTTCTTGATTGGATCCTAAAATAATTTTACCGTTATCTAATAAAATTGCTGCTCCAACTCTAAAACGCGAATAAGGCGCATAAGCATTTTTTCGAGTTTCAATTGCTTGTTCCATTAAAGATTGAATTTCTGATGGTAAATCACTAATACCTTCATAGACTTCAATTTTGGTTGTAATGTTAATTTCTTTCATTCGTTATTGAGGAAAAAAAATCCAAATTTCAATTCCGATGCTTCGGGAGAAATTTGGATTTGTATTAATTTTTTATATCATATTATAAATCATCATATTTATCACCGAAGTTAAATGTTAGTGAAAAACGAAGTGTGTTTTCTAAAGGGTTTTTAACTTTTGAAGCTGAAAACAAATAAGAAACATCTATTTTAACTACATTATACTTAAATCCAGCTCCAAGTGAGAAAAATTTTCTTGCTCCTTTCATTGGACTTTCATGGAAATACCCTAATCTAAATGCAAATGAATCTTGATATGAATATTCTGAACCAACTGAATACGTAAACTCTTTTAATTCTTCTGATAAACCTCCAGGTGCATCTCCAAAAGATTTAAACATTCCTGAAACCCAGTTGATTTTTTTGTAATTGTCATTATTCAATGCTTTTGCAGCGGTTACCTCTGAAGCGTCAATTGTTCCATTTCCATCTAAGTCAACATAATTTGGTTCTTGAGGCGTTGGTACCATCAACTTAGCAAATTCAACATTTAAGGCAACTTTACTATACTCGTCAAGAATAAAATCGAAACCTCCACCAATACGCATGTTAGCCGGTAAAAAGTTAGATGAAATATCATTTTTAGTATTATCATAACTGATTTTTGGCCCCATATTTTGGAAGTTAAATCCTAGACGATACCTACCATTAAAGTCATTAAAAGCTATTTCTTCTGATTGATAATATCCTGCAACATCAACTGCAAATGAACTTCCTGGAACTGCATCGGTATTAACATCCGCAATTTTTAAGTTGGAACGAATATATCTTCCACCAACAGCCATACTAAAATGATCATTTAGATGTAAGGAATAGGAACCATCTAAAGCTAATTCGTTTGGTTTAACTACATTAGCTGGGTCATCAAAATTTTGTCTTAATTCTATCTCTCCAAGACTAAAATAACGCAAACTTGCTGCAAAGGCATTTCTATCACTTATTCTGTTGTAGTAATTTACTTGACCAAGAGAAATATCATTTACTAATTGAGTCAAATAAGGAGTATAACTAATTGAAAATCCTTGTTTGTCAAGAGCAAACGCATATTTTGCAGGATTCCATTGTTGTGAGTAGGCATCTGGAGAAGTTGCAACTCCTTGATCAGCCATACCAGCTGCTCTAGCATCTGCAGCAACCATCAAAAATGGAACTCCAGTGGTTATTACTCTTTCTTGGGCATTAATAAATTGATTGGTTAAAATAACCAACAACAATATTAAACTCTTTTTACTCACGGAGTAAAATTTATTTATTTGGAATTCGTGAATCTTCGATTTCATTTTCAAATTATAAATATTTAACAAATATAGTATTTTCTTATAGGATAACAAGTTTTTCTATTTTTTCTGCTTTATGTCCAGAAATTGTAGAACGAACAGTTAGTTTATATATATAAACTCCTTTGCCTATTTTATCACCAAAATCATCTTTACCGTCCCAAGTAATTTCTCTTGATAAAAACCCATCAGTGGTAACTGTTTGATTGATTGTTTTAACAATTTTACCTGTAATTGTCATTACTTGAACTTGAACTTCTAAAGGCTCATAAGGCTTGTTATGGTTAAACCAAAATTGGGTGTAATTAACAAAAGGGTTGGGGTAATTCAAGACATTGCTCAAAGTCATTTCTTCACTATCGGCAACGATAAACTGAATTTCTGCCGACACAAAATTGTTATAGACATCCCACGCTTTAAAAGTAATTGTGTGTAATCCTTTAGCTAAATTTCTAAAAGGATAGCGAATTTTACCTTTTGTGTAGTTATTTAATTCGGTTTCGTAATAATCATTTAATATGTATGGTTTTGTTTCATCACCATCTAGAATTGCTACAATATCATGACCAATTCCACTTGCCGTATTTATACCATGTTCATCTTCTAAAAAAGCAAGAAAAAAAGGTGATGCGTTGGTTATTCCTCCATTAACAAAAGATTCATCATTCATGTAAAGCCGAACTCTTGGTGGCGTAACATCAGCAACTGCATTCGTGTTAATCCCTCCAACTTTTATATCTAAATTATAACCCGTTTTATCAAGGAGAATTTGATTTCTTTTAGCATAAAAACTCACTCTTCCATTACCTAAAGGAATTTTAATATCTCTTGGAACCACAAAACCTATTTCAAACATTCCATTATTTACAGAAGCATTTCCTCTAAAAATAGTTTCACCAAGATTTGTAAAGTTAATTGGCGAACTATATCCATCGTTATTTAAAGTAGAACGCAAATAATTTTTATCAAAAACATTTACAGCTACATCTCCATTATAACTCGATAAAAAGGTTCCGTTTTCATCTTGAATTTCGCCTGATAATTTAACATAACTAAGTGCTTTTAAATCATCGATTGGCTGAGTAATTAAAATATCATTAACTTTGGTAAGAACAACTTTTGGTTTTGGGATTGCCAACATTAAAGCTGGATCACCTAGATAAGATGTAACTCTAAGCGCAGAACCATCATTACTCAAGTTCTTAGTTAATCTTAATGCTTCGGCTATTGATACATTTGTATTTGTACTTACACCATACCCTAAAAGATATTGTGATAATTTTTCATTAAAATCAAAGGCGTAGCTAATTTCTCTAGTTGTAGTAACCATTGAAATAGCACCTCCTTTTGGATTCCAATAGGTGTATTCTCCTGCTGTAGGACGGTATGGATTGTCGAAACGAGAGAACTGGCAGGTTATAGTAATAAACAAAGGATACCTGTATTGATTATTGAAATTGTATCCATCCAACTTGTCCCAAACACGCTCACCTGTTAAGCCATCTTCTCCTCCATGACCAAGATAATTGAAAATTAAGGCTCCTTTTTCAAACGCATTAGTTATATCTTCTTTGGCAAGTGGATATCGAAATCCTCCAGCGGAAGTTACTTGTTGATAGGAATCTAATAGTATTTTTTTAAAATTGATAAATGGCTTATTAGTATAAATACTATCCGTAAGATTATTTTGCGTAATTTGTAAACTATCATCATTTTCTTTGTCAGCATCGTCTGAAATCGCAACATAATTATTTCGCCAGCTACCATACGATTTTATGTCATGGTATTCCAAAACTTTATTAACCATTTCTTCTGCTTGTTGAACCGACGAAACTAACATTCTACCAACAGCAATATCGGGTTCACCATAATCATTCGGATATTCTAAGACACCTTCATCACTATCCATCATAACAAAAAAATCATCAGACGAAAATGAAGATGATGTTTCATAATAACTACTTACTGCGTGATATATGGGAACTATATTAGTATTATTAGGAATTCTATCTTTAAAATCAAAGGAAGCATCGCCAAATAAATTCACATACTTAATTCTTGCAGATGAAGATGAAGCATTTTCATAAACATATTTTATAAAATTTCTGATGGCTCCAATATCTTGTTTGCCACCACCAAATTCTTGATAAATCAAGTCTAAATTCACAACCTTAACATTAAGATTGTAATAGTTTTTATCAAAATTTGCTAACTTAACCGCTTGAGCATTTAAAAAACTTGGAGTAATTATTAAATAGTCTATGTCTTGAAAATTACCTAAAGCATCATTAAATATTGTTCCTTTTAAATCTTGATTTGCAACCGATGGATTTTGTTCTTTTCCAGGGGTATAAACATCTGATTCATCAACCGCAATATATTTTTTAGAATTCAAATAATCTTTAAAAGAAAAATTACTTTGTGCTGCATTTGAAATTGCTGCAACATTATAAATATCAGTAATATTCCAAATTTGACTTATATTAGTTGCATTTGTAAATTGATATTGAGCAACCGAATTAATTTCACTTGCAGCATTATTATATTGAAAGCGAAATTGTTTTCCATAACCAATCAAATTACTTTTTGCTTTAATATTAATAAAATCCAAATACCCTTTAGATGTTGGAACTCCATTGTTGTTATAAGTTAATTTAACGCTGATGTTTTGAGTCGCAGTAAAATTAGAAGTCAACAAATTATCCGCTGCAACAACTCCGGTATTCAAAAGGACTTGTGAAAGGTTCATTGTGCCAAGATTTTGTCCGTTTGTAACAACAGAAAAAGTAGTTGCCACAATAGAATTTGCACCAGTGTGAACCGTTATGTTTGCAGGAGCTGTAGTAACAATATTTGGAAAATTGAAATCAAATGTTTGTTCGTTTGTCAAACTAAAGCTTTCACCAAACCAAGTTCTTCCTAATCTTCCTATATTATTTAAATCAACTTCGTGAAATTGATAATCATCAAAAGTTGCTAAATTTACAGTTGAACTTCCAGTTGGTTGACTCATTGATGTAATTCTCTTTCCATCAGCTCCGCCAACATTGATGTAATAGTAAGCTCTATCAGAATATAAATTAAGATTAGTATAATTTTCTTGACTCCAATTATCAACACCCTCAGCATAAAACAAAACATAATCGCCATCATCAAAAGAACCATCAGATTCTCCAATAACCTGAATGGCATTTTCTTCTAAATCATTTGGATAAGAAACACTATTTTGTAATGGTAGCATTCTACCTCCATTGCCATAGATTTTAATTTTTTGAGGATTAATAGCATTTACATTAAATCCTAAATCCGACAAAAAACTTTTGGAAATCCTATAAACACCAGATTTTGTAACATAAATCCGTTTCCAAGTTCCTGATGCGAGAACAGAATTTGTAAGACTGGCAGCACTTTGATGATTATTTAACTTAGAATTATTTGAAGCTAATGAATAACTGTAATTAAAAGATTTAACTTTTTTATAGCCATTTTCGTCTTTAATAATTGGTGAGAATTTAATTAAATAAGAAATTTGGTCACGAGAAATTATATTTTTTATAGAAGCATTTACTGTTTTTTTAATATTTGATTTATCTAAATCACCTAATTGTGATTCATCAATAGATTCAAAAATTATACTGCTAACTTGTAGTGAGTTTTCATCAACCAACGATGAAGAAGCAACTTTTTTTAAATAAGTAATTTCTTTTTTTTGCAAATCAAAGTTATAGCTATCAGATTGAAATTGAGGTATATTAACATTGAAATCGCTATAAGAATACTTAGTTTTTTCAATCCAATTAACCGTAATAGAGCCTGATTGTTGAGCTTCAACAAATAAACAAATAAACAACAATAATAATGTAGTAATCTTTTTCATTAAAAGGAATAACGCAACTTTTGATTAAATATTACGAATTGTAAAAATAAAATTATAAATCATTCTACACAATAATAAAGATTAAATAGCGTTAACCATAATAAGTACTGAAAATATTTTTTATTAATATTAAAAAAGATGTTGCAATATCAAGCTTAATTCTTATATTGCGCCTCGAAAATTTATTACCTACTAAGAGTATGAAAGTTAACAAATTTATGACAATCAGGTTGTTACTAGTGTTGGCACTGATGGCAAGTTTTACAAGTTGTAGCAAAAAATCCGATTCTAAAGCTGGATCTAAAGCTACTGGGTGGAAAATCAATGACAAAAAAGGTGGATTCCAGTACGCTTCTAAATTCAAAAAGCAAGAAACTGGACCAGGATTGGTTTTAGTTGAAGGTGGAACATTTACAATGGGTAAAGTTGCAGATGATCCCATGCACGATTGGAATAATACTCCAAATCAGCAACACGTTCAATCTTTTTACATGGATGAGACTGAAGTAACTAATTTAATGTATATGGAATACTTAGATTGGTTGAAAAGAGTTTTTCCTCCAGAAGAAGAAAATTACAAAAACATTTATCAAGGTGCTTCTCCAGATACATTAGTGTGGAGAAACAGATTGGGGTATAATGAGACAATGACTAACAATTACTTAAGACATCCTGCTTATGCAGAATATCCTGTGGTTGGAGTAAATTGGATTCAAGCAACTGAATTTTCTAAATGGAGAACGGATCGTGTAAACGAATCTGTTCTTGAAAGAGAAGGATATTTGAAAAAAGATGCAAAAGTTTCTGACGTTAAAGCAGAAGCTACTTTTAGCACTGATACTTACTTGGCTGCTCCATCAAAAACATTTGGTGGTGATGATAAAATTGTATTTAAAGGACAAAGAAACTCAAAAGCTGCAGGAAAAGGTGGAACTAAAGGTGCTAATGGTGCTACTACTGAACCTAAAAATGTGTATGCACAAAGAACATCCGGTTTAATTTTGCCAGAATATAGACTTCCAACAGAAGCAGAGTGGGAATATGCGGCTGCTGCAGATGTTGGTCAAAGAGAATACAATATTTATAAAGGACAAAAGAAATATCCTTGGTCTGGAAGCTATACTCGTTCTAGCAAAAGACAAATTAAAGGAGATCAGTTGGCTAATTTTAAACAAGGCAAAGGTGATTACGGTGGAATTGCTGGTTGGTCTGATGATGGTGCTGATATTACTAACAAAGTTAAATCATATCCTCCAAATGATTTTGGATTATATGACATGGCAGGAAACGTTGCTGAATGGGTTGCCGATGTTTACAGACCTATTATAGATGATGAAGGAAACGATTTTAACTACTTTAGAGGTAACGTTTATACTAAAGATAAAATAGGTGAAGACGGTAAAGTTGAATTAGTAACAACAGAAACTCAAAAGTTTGATACTTTAGCTAATGGTAGAGTAATGGCTAGAAATTTTGTTGGTCAAATTGCTCAAGTTCCAGTTGACGATAAAGAAACTTATTTAAGACAAAACTTTGACAAAAGCGACGAGAAAAACTATAGAGACGGTGATAAACAATCTACAAGATATTTTGACTTTGGTGCTTCAGAAGAAGGTGACGGAAAATTACCAGATGAAAAAAGAATGTATGATTCTCCAAAACACAATGTATCTACAGATAGTATTGGAAATATGATTCGTAAATATGACCATTCTAGTAAAAGAACAACATTGGTTAACGATGATGTAAGAGTTTACAAAGGTGGTTCATGGAAAGACAGAGCTTATTGGTTAGACCCAGCTCAAAGAAGATACTTTCCTCAAGATATGGCAACTGATTATATTGGGTTTAGATGCGCTATGTCAAGAGTAGGTCCGAAATCTGATTCTAAAAAATCAGCAAGAAATAAAAAAAGATAATTCTTTTAAATAATATAGCAAAAGCCCTTTAATTAGGGCTTTTTGTTTTTTAACTATTTTAAAATGACAATAGCCGAAATCCATAATTTGTTCATTCAATCAAGTGGGATTGTAATTGATACACGAAAAATTGAACCAAAATCTTTTTTTGTTGCCTTAAAAGGAGAACGATATGATGCTAATACTTTTGCAAAAGAAGCACTTGAAAAAGGAGCTTTGTTTGTAATCATTGACAACGAAGATTATTTTATAGACGAAAGAACAATTTTAGTAGATGACAGCTTAGCTGCTTTACAAGAACTAGCAAAATTTCACAGAACCTATTTAAATATTCCAATTATAGCACTTACTGGAAGCAACGGAAAAACAACAACAAAAGAATTAATTCAAGTTGTGCTAGCTAAAAAATTCAACACAAAAGCTACTATTGGAAATTTGAATAATCATATTGGAGTTCCATTAACACTGTTATCCTTTACTAATGAAACGGAAATTGGAATTGTAGAAATGGGTGCAAATCATCAAAAAGAAATCGAATTTTTATGTGACATAGCAAGACCCGATTTTGGATATATAACCAATTTTGGAAAAGCACATCTTGAAGGATTTGGAGGAGTTGAAGGAGTTATAAAAGGAAAAAGCGAAATGTATGCTTATCTTAAATCAAACCACAAAAAAGTATTTGTTAATTTTGATGATGTAATTCAAGAGGAGAAAACCAAGCAAATTGAAAGGATTACATTTAGTACTGCAAATGAAAAATGCAATATCTTTATTAAAAGTGTAACTGCCAATCCAATGGTTTCAATAGGTTATAATGCTGTTGAAATTAAATCAAACTTAATTGGATTGTACAATGCTAACAATATTAACGCAGCAATTACAATTGGAAATTATTTTGGAGTTTCAGATGCAGCTATCGAGGAAGCGTTAGAAAGTTATATTCCAGAGAACAATCGTTCGCAGTTAGTTACAAAAAACAGTAACGAAATCATTCTTGATGCTTATAATGCAAATCCTAGTAGTATGCTTGTTGCACTAGAAAATTTTATCCAATTAGACAAAGAAGATAAAGTCATTATCATAGGAGATATGTTTGAACTTGGCGAAGAAAGTTTAGAAGAACATAAGTCTATTGTTGATTATTTAAAAAACACTAAAAATATTCAATGTCATTTTATAGGACAAGATTTTTATTCCAATAAAATCGAAAACGAAAATTTCAATTTCTATAAAGACTTCGAATTATTTATAGCATTCTTAAAAGAAAATCATTTTTTCAATAAGATGCTCTTAATAAAAGGTTCGCGTGGAATGGCTCTTGAAAGAACATTAGATTTTATATAAAAAAAGCTCCGTATTGACGGAGCTTTTTTTATAATGTTTTGGCTACTTTGTCTATAACTTTTATAGTAAAATCTAAATCCTCATAAGTCAATGCATCGGTTATAAACCATGTTTCATATGCCGATGGCGCAATATAAATTCCTTCATTCAACAACCCGTGGAAGAACTTTTTAAAAGTTTCATTATCCCCATTCTTTGCTGTAGCAAAATCAAAAACTGGATTTGCATCAAAATGGACAGAAATCATCGAACCAACTCTGTTAATTGTAAATTCAATTTTATTGTTTGTCAACACTACTCTAATTCCTTTTTCCAAATAAGCAGTTTTATCTTCAAGTCTCTTGAAGATTTGAGCATCATTATTTAAGGATTGAAGCATTGCCAAACCTGCAGCCATTGCTAACGGATTTCCAGATAATGTCCCTGCTTGATAAACTGGACCAAGTGGCGCTAAATAGTTCATTATTTCATTTCTTGCTGCAAAGGCACCAACAGGCAATCCGCCACCAATAACTTTTCCAAAACAAACGATATCAGCTTTGATGTTGTACAATTCTTGAACTCCGCCTTTAGACAATCTAAATCCAGTCATTACTTCATCAAATATCAACAACGCACCATTCTCTGAACAAACCTGTCTTAATCCTTCTAAAAATCCTTTTTTTGGCGGAATACAGCCCATATTTCCAGCAACTGGTTCTACGATTATAGCAGCTATTTCATTTTTATTAGATTCAAACAAGGCTTTTACATTTTCAATATCATTGTAATTTGCCAATAAAGTATCTTTGGCTGTTCCTTGAGTAACACCAGGACTATTTGGAGTTCCAAAAGTACTTGCGCCACTTCCGGCTTGAATTAAAAATGAATCGGAGTGTCCGTGATAGCATCCTGCGAATTTTATAATTTTATCACTTTTTGTAAATCCACGAGCTAAACGGATTGCACTCATACAAGCTTCTGTTCCTGAATTCACAAACCGAATTTTATCAATATTTGGAACCATCGAAACTGCTAATTCTGCAATTTTGGTTTCTAATTCTGTTGGCATTCCAAACGAAGTTCCTAGTTTTGCTCTTTCTGTAATTGCATCAATAACTGGTTGGTATGCGTGACCTAAAATCATTGGTCCCCAAGAATTGATATAATCTATAAGTTTGTTGCCATCTTCGTCTAATAGATAAGCACCTTTTGCACTTTGAACAAAAATTGGTGTTCCTCCCACTCCTTTAAAAGCTCTAACTGGAGAATTTACACCACCTGGAATTACTTTTTCAGCATCAGCAAAAAGCTGACTACTTCTTTGATATTGCATTGTAAATTAATTTATTAGTAAACTCTGTCCAACTGACAAAGTATCATTAGAAATGTTGTTTTTTTTCTTCAAATCCTGAATAGTAACATTATATTTTCTTGATATTGAATAAAGAGTATCACCTTTAGCAACTTGATGTGATTGATTAGTTGATGATGAAATAGTTTCATCTTTTAAAGGTTCAATGGTATCTTTAACTTCGATTGAATTATTTGAAGTTACATAGTCATTACCCAAAACTTCATAATCATATTTTTCTAAATGGTATCTTTCAATTATTGCTATCAATTTAGTTGGATAAGCTGGATCTGTTGCATAACCCGCGTTTTTTAATCCTTTTGCCCAAGATTTATAGTCCGTTTTGTCTAGTTTAAACAAAGTGGAATAGTGAGCTCTTGTAATCAAAAATAGCGAATGGTCTCTATAAGATTCGCTTGGGTCTTTGTATTTTCTAAAGCATTCATTTTCAGAATCATCATTATATCTCACACTTGGACCAGTCCATTCAATGTGGCATTTTATTCCGAAATGATTATTTGCTTTAGTGCTTAATGGTCCTGTTCCTGCACCGGATTCTAAAATTCCTTGACCTAAAATTATACTTGCTGGAATTCCATATTGTTGCATGTCTACTTTAGCAATATTTTTATATTTTTCGATATAACTCAAAACCATCGCTGTTGTAACTTTTACTCTGGTTGTTGCTTCAAGAATTTCAATTTGAGGGTCATATTGTCCTAACTCTGTTGTAGGTTCTTCTTTAACGACTCTAACTTGAGGATTGATTTCTACAGTTTTTACAACAGCTATTTCTGTTGGGTTTTTGATTTGTACTACTTTTGCTTCAATAGGTTTAGATACTGGAACTATCTTTTTAGCTATAGGTCTTGGAGCTTGTTTTACAACTGGTTTTCTAATAGTTCTAACAACGGTTTTTGTAGGAGTAGAAGTACTCTTAGATGTTCTTACTACATTGTGACTAGAGCCGCATGCAACAAAAAAAACAACAGCCACACAAAGTACTAACTTCTTAATCATTGATTTGAATTGTTTGTATATTTTTACTTTTTAATTTGATATTTATTCCTTTTATTCCCTGAATTCCTCCAGTATGTATCAATAGAATTTTGGAATTTTCAGGAAAATAATTTTTAGCTATTAAATCTATAACGCCAAAAACCATCTTTCCAGTATAAATTGGATCTAAAGGAATTGCATTTTTTTTATAAAACGTATTAATAAATTTAATTAATTCCTCTGAAACCTTTCCATATCCTCCAAAATGATAACTAGAAATCAAATCCCAATTATTATTTTTTGCAAATTTACGAATATCTTCTTTTAAAAAATCACCTTTTAATGATGGAAATCCTAAAACTTTTTGATATGAAAAAGAGCTATTTATTAAACCTGAAATTGTCCCTCCTGTACCTATTGCGCAACAGATAAAATCGTAAAAGTTATCTTCTTTTGATAAAATTTCTTCACATCCTTTTACGGCTAATTCATTAGTTCCTCCTTCTGGAATTAAATAAAATGAACCTAAATTATTCTTTAATTCTGATATAAAGTTTTTGGATCCTTTTAATCTGTAACTTTCTCTTGTTACAAACACAAATTTCATACCACAGTCTTGTGCAAATTTAAGAGTTGGATTTTCGTTAATTTTGGATGCTAATTCTTCTCCACGAATGACTCCAATTGTTTCAAATCCGTTTTCTTTTCCAGCATAAGCAGTTGCCGCAATGTGATTTGAAAAAGCACCTCCAAAAGTCAATAATGTTGTTTGATTCTCTTTTTTTGCTTGTTGCAAATTATATTTTAATTTCCTGAATTTATTTCCTGAAACAAAAGGATGAATCAAATCTTCACGGCGAATGAACAACTTAATTGAAGTGTTTTCTAAAGGTATTTTTTGAGTGAGAACTTCCAATTTTTATTTTTTACAAAGGTACAAATCTTAAAAATGATTGCATAAAAAAAGGTACTCTATTGAATACCTTGAATATTAAAAAAAAATTACTTTCCTTTTTCAATAATTATTTTTTGACTAATACTTTGTCCTTCATTGGTTTTTAATTTCACTATATAAATCCCTTCGCTTAAAGAAGTTGTTGGAAATTCATATACCATTTTAATTCCTAAATTAACTTTATCAAAAATTAATTTCCCTAAAACATCATACAATGTTACCGATTTAACATCAATATTATTTGGATTAGCAATCGATAATAATTGATTTGAATTATTTTGAACAATAGAAAAACTATTTTTTATACTTGCATTTACTGCCAATGCATTAGAGTCTTTAAATGTAATTTGAAAACGATTACTATAAACTCCAGTTGGAAGTGTTATTTCATAAAAACTATTTTTTATATCATAGTATAAACCTGTCAAATCATCATATAGATACACATTGTCAGAACCATCAAAATTAATTATATCTCCTACAAATATTTTGAACGTACTATCTGAACTAACTTTTAATGTAATTGGAATCCTTTTATCAATTCCAAATGGCAAAGTTGAAATAACGCCTAATTGATTGTTCAAAGGAAAATAAATATCGTTGGGTAAATTATTTTCTGCAGAAATTGCATCCATTGCAACATCAAATCCATCAGTAGTATTTGGATTAAAAGCTAATGTTATCTCTCTTGTAAATTGATTATTAAGAACGGTGTGAATCTTAATTTGAGGAACTTCTGCGTTAGAAAACTGGGTGTAATCTACTCCGGCAACATTGGGAATAGCTCCCCAATTTTGAACACTTCCTGTACTCGAATTGGTGCTGTTTTTTTCAAATTGTGAATTATTAGCTATTCCTTCTTTTACGAAAGTTCGGTATAGATTTTTCATTTTTGCAGTTCCAACCGTTGTTCCAGCTATCATAAAACCTTGTCCAATTGGAGCAAACATTCTTTTGTATCTACCCGTTCCAGCAACAGAACCTACTGTATTTGGAGTGCCATCCGGATTATAAGTATTCCAAGTAGCATTATTATAGGTTCCCGAACTAAATGCTGTTGCTCCATTAGGCACATAGTATCCATATCCGCCAATATATTGTGCTAATATGTGAGATGTTGGGGTAGGAGATTTTTGCTGTTCCCAATAATAGGCATTACCATTAATCACATTTATTGGGCCACCTGTTGTAATAGCTCCAGTTGTATAGTTGACTATATAACCACTATTTTCTAATAAAAATAAATTTACATTTATAGCAGATGGGTATGGATTTCCTGTTAAAGTTGTATTTGAGTAATTTGCCCCACTAGCATTACTAACTGATATGTCAATAGTTCCTTCATTTGGAATCCCTCTAAAATCATATCGTTGATTATTACCAGGATTGTTTAAAGTTGTTTCGCTAACATCGGTATTGTCACTGCCCGAAACACCTTTCATTGTAAAGCCTTCTCCTGGATTTATTGTGTTTGCACTTGCTACATAATTCCAACTTGAATATTGATTTGAAACCACATATTTATAAATCCATCTGGTAGAAATCACTAAAGTAGAATTGGTTGAAGTTCCATCATGTCCGCTAGTAAAACTCTGACCTCCAAACGAAGTTAATCCAGATGGTCTTTTTAATTGACCGACTCCAAAAACAGTATTGCCAGCAGTTGAACCTTGAGGAACGCCTATTGGAGAACACCAATAATTATATGCATAATTATTAGAAGTTCCTTCTTGAAAAACAGACAAATTTCCTAATCCTTTATTTAAACCAACTCCAGTTCCAGTACTTCCTTGAAGCAATTGCCCTTCATTTCTTAGATAAAAATTACTATTTGTTCCATTTACATCAACATAATCTTTTACATAAACCAAAGCGCCTTTATTAAAAACATAAGTATTGTCTTTAATAAATAACTGTGCATTAGCAGTTGCCGAAAGGATTAGATATAGAAAAAACGATGTAAAAACTCTCATAATCATCAATTTGACTACAAAAATAGAGAATATAATTTAAAAAAAAGCCAGAAATGAGAATAATATAGAGTTCTTATTTTTTTGTCGTTTCTTTTGTGCGTTTAAACTAATTTTATTCAAAATAATTAAAAAATGACCAAAATTTCCTTTCTCTCAAATAATCAAAATCTTTTTCATTTGCATAAGCTTCTTTTTCAAAAGAAATATTAAAATATGCCTTTTTTCTATCTTTATATTGAATCAAACGAATTAAATATTCTGTAAGATACCAAATGTAAAAAGGTAAAATTAATAGTTCAATCTGTTGTCTAATATGAATTTTTTCGTGGTTTATTAAAACTAAATTCAGCCTATCATCCTTATCCTTCAAGAAAACAAACGGATAAAAAGTCAAGCCTCGAAAACCTTTTGGCGTTAAATATTTAAAAACAATTAGAATCATATCATGCAAAGTTGCTAAATTTGTACCTATGTTTGAAGATAAAAATGAAAATAAATTAATCGAAGGCGAAGATTATTATCTAACTCCCGAAGGCTATAGAGTTTTCACAGAAAAATACCATTTAAAAAGAGGCTATTGCTGCCGAAGTGGTTGCCGACATTGTCCGTATGGATTTGATAAAAAAACAAATACAATTAGAAAATGAGAAAATTAGTTAATTAGAAAATTACTTCTAAACTTTTAAACGCTTAAACTTATAAACTCAAAAATGACTTTCCAAGAACAAATACTACAAGGAATTCCATTGGTTTTACCAAATCCGAAACCTTATCAAACCGAAATAAATCACGCACCAAAACGTAAAGAAATACTTTCTTTAGAAGAAAAAAAATTGGCTTTAAAAAACGCACTGCGTTATTTTGAAGCTAAACATCACGCCGATTTACTTCCCGAATTCAAAGCTGAACTTGAAACTTTCGGAAGAATTTACATGTACCGTTTTCGTCCGGATTATAAAATTTATGCACGACCAATTTCTGAATATCCTGGAAAATGCGAACAAGCAAAAGCAATTATGCTAATGATTCAAAACAATTTGGATTATGCTGTTGCGCAACATCCACATGAGTTAATTACTTATGGCGGAAACGGAGCAGTTTTCTCCAATTGGGCACAATATTTATTGACGATGAAATATTTGGCGGAAATGACCGAAGAGCAAACTCTAGCCATGTATTCGGGTCATCCAATGGGGTTATTTCCATCTCATAAAGAAGCACCAAGGGTTGTAGTTACTAACGGAATGGTGATTCCAAATTATTCCAAACCCGATGATTGGGAAAAAATGAATGCTCTGGGTGTTTCGCAATACGGACAAATGACTGCTGGTAGTTATATGTACATCGGTCCGCAAGGAATTGTTCATGGAACAACAATCACGGTTTTAAATGGTTTCAGAAAAATAAAAAAATCTCCAAAAGGTGGATTATTTGTTACTTCTGGACTTGGCGGAATGAGTGGAGCACAACCCAAAGCAGGAAACATTGCAGGTTGCGTTACCGTTTGTGCCGAAGTAAATCCTAAAATTACACACATTCGCCTTTCGCAAGGTTGGATTAATGAAGTGGTAGAAAACATAGAAAATTTAGTTCCAAGAGTCAAAAAAGCATTAGAAAATAAAGAAGTAGTTTCCATTGCTTACCTCGGAAATGCAGTTGATGTTTGGGAACGTTTTGACCAAGAAAATTTGCATATCGATTTAGGCTCCGATCAAACGTCACTTCACAATCCGTGGGCTGGAGGTTATTATCCAACAGGTTTTTCATTTGAAGAATCAAATGATTTGATGGCAAACAATCCTGTTAAATTCAAAGAGGAAGTTCAAAAAACATTGCGCCGTCATGCCGCAGCAATCAATAAACATACAGCCAAAGGAACCTATTTTTTCGACTACGGAAATGCTTTTTTACTTGAAGCATCGCGTGCTGGAGCTGATGTCTTTGCAGAAAATAAAATCGATTTCAAATACAACAGCTACGTCCAAGACATTATGGGACCAATGTGTTTTGATTATGGTTTCGGGCCTTTTCGATGGGTTTGTGCTTCTGGAAATCCTGATGATTTAGCCAAAACCGACAAAATCGCCTGCGATGTTCTAGAAGAAATGATGAAAAATTCTCCTGACGAAATCCAACAACAAATGGCAGACAATATCAAATGGATTAAAGGCGCACAAGAAAATAAATTGGTAGTAGGTTCACAAGCACGAATTCTATATGCCGATGCCGAAGGAAGAATTAAAATCGCCGAAGCTTTCAATCAAGCAATTGCTCGTGGCGAAATTGGATACATCATTTTAGGTCGTGACCATCACGACGTTTCAGGAACCGATTCGCCATATAGAGAAACGTCCAACATCTATGACGGTTCTCGTTTTACTGCCGATATGGCAATCCAAAATGTTATCGGAGACAGTTTCCGTGGCGCAACTTGGGTTTCTATCCACAATGGCGGTGGAGTTGGCTGGGGTGAGGTTATTAATGGGGGGTTTGGTATGGTTCTTGACGGAACTAAAGAGGCATCAAAACGTTTAGAATCAATGCTTTTTTGGGATGTCAATAATGGAATTTCAAGAAGAAGCTGGGCACGAAACGAAGGTGCGATTTTTGCAATAAAAAGAGCCATGCAAACGCAACCTTTATTAAAAATTACCATCCCTAATATAGTGGATGAAAGTTTATTTTAGTTTAAAATAGTTTTAATAAGTTTAATTCAAAACCAATAAAAACTATTTTAAACAACATTAAACTCATTAAACAACATTTAAAAAATGAATTATGAAAACATTAAAAACCATTCCGGTACTACTACTCTTCGTTCTTGCATCCTGCAGTTCAGTTAGAGTAAATTCTGATTATGACAAAAAAGCTAATTTTGATGGCTACAAATCCTACGCTTATTTAAAAAGTGCAGTCGATAAAGTCGAAATTTCCGATTTAGACAAAAAACGAATCCTGCATTCTATCGACGATACAATGGCAACTAAAGGTTTTGCCAAAAGTGAAACTCCTGATTTATTGGTAAGCATTTTCACCAAAGAAAACCAAAGAGTTGATATTTACAACCACAATGGGTTTGGTTGGGGAATGGGTTTGGGAAATCCATATATGGGATTGGGATATAACTCAACTTACGTAACTCCAGAAGGAACATTATATATTGATTTAATCGATGCCAAAACCAAAGAACTAGTATGGCAAGGCGAAGGAAGCGGTTATCTAACTAAAAATACCGAAGAAAAAGACGCCCGAATCAAAGAATTTGTAGATAAAATCTTAGCACAATATCCTCCACAGAAGAAGTAAACAGTTCATAGATTTTAGTAAACAATTTGTCAATTCCCACAAAGGAAGAATCTCATAAACCACAGCAATAATGTTGTGGTTTTTTATAAGAGCAAATGGCTTGGTTCCTTTTAATTTCCCTATTCCTGCTATCCGCGATACACGGTAGTTGCTCCTATCAGGGCTAATCAGTAATCGTATTGAATAGAAATCAAAATAAAAATATCTTTTGTAGAAAGAAAACGTAATCCTGTAACAAAAAAATGAATTGTATTAAACCAATAAAATTTAGTCTTTCTTATTTTTCTCTTCAATCCATTTACTCATGTATTTTGTGCTTGAAAGCAAATGATGTTGCAGAATTGCTCCCATGAAATTTTTATTTCGATGTTGTTTCAAATTTTCGCATAGTAATTGCACTTTAAGAATGAAATCCTTGTTAAAAAATGATTTATCATATCTTTTTTCTAAAATTTCAAATCCATTTTGCTGATATTTATTCCATGCATTTTTATCTTGATAAAGTAAAACTGCTGCAGCAACAAATTCATTGACATTGTCTTTTACAAAACCATTCCATTCCAATCTTCCAGCCATAGCTTCCGCACCAATAGAAGAAGTTACACTTGGCGTGCCACATTGCATAGCTTCCAGTAATTTTCCTTTAATTCCAGCGCCAAAACGAATGGGAGCTAGGATTATTTTTGCAGTTTTTATAACCTCAATCGCATCATTTGCTCTTCCCATAATATGGAAATTTTGTTTGGGTTTATGCAATTGCAATACCTTTTGCGATGGATAAGCACCATAAACCAACATTTTAGCATCAGGTAATTTGGTATGCAATAATGGCCAAATTGTTTCAGATAAGTATCTAACACAATCCCAATTGGGTTCGTGGAGAAAATTTCCGATGAAAACAAAATCATTCCGCTCTTTAAAAGTAGGAATCTCGGGTAATCTTTCTGCAAAAATGGGTAAGTAATATAAAATATCTTTAGAAACCTTAAATTGATTTTGCAACACTTCCATTTCAAATTCGGAAACCATTAACGACAAATCGCAACGCAAAATACTCGCAATTTCTCTTTTAGCAAGATCCGAATACAAATCATCCATTACAAATTCTCGATTTTCTTTTACTGCCAACTGTCGCGCTTGACGCAAACAATGCAAATCTTCGGTATCCAGTATTTTTAAAGCATTTGGGCAATTTTCAGAAATGCGCCAGCCAAATTGCTCTTCCACCATAAATCGGTCAAACAAAACAATATTTGGATTTAATGCTTTAACAAAATCATCAAAACTCGAAGAGTTCAATTCGATAGTTTTTGAAATCAGGCCCAAAATCGAAAGATCTTCCGAAAACTCTTGATTTTGTGCGCTACTAGCAAACGTAATTTGATAACCATCTGCCATAAATAGTTCAATTAATTGCATCATCCTATTTCCTGCAGCAGATGATTTGGGTTCGGGCAACACAAAGCCGAGAATTAATAAAGTTTTAGATTTTGCCATAATATCAAATACAATTACAAAGAAAAGATATAATTTTGCATTAATCTAAAATAGCACAAAAATGTTAGGTCTAAAATTAAAAACCGACCCAAGATGGGTTACCATTGTTGAATCCAACATAGAAGAAATTCTTACTGATCATGCTTGGTGCGAGCAAAAAGCTGCCACAAATATTATTTCTATTATTGCTTATAATTCAGAGCACGTTGATTTAGTGACCGACTTATTAGAAATTGCAAAAGAAGAAATTGAGCATTTTCAGATGGTGCACAACATTATTAAAGAACGCGGATTGACTTTAGGGAGAGAACGCAAAGACCATTATGTTAACGAACTTTTCAAATTCATGAAAAAAGACGGTAGTCGCAACGATGCTTTTATTGATCGATTGTTATTCTCGGCAATGATTGAAGCCCGAAGTTGTGAACGTTTTAAAGTATTATCACAAAATATTGAAGACAAAGAGCTGGCAGAATTCTATAGAGTGTTGATGATAAGCGAAGCCGGACATTATACTACTTTTTTAAAGTTTGCTAGAAAATATACCGAAAAAGTAGACGTTGATAAGCGTTGGGCAGAATGGTTGGAGTTTGAAGGAGAACTAATCACCAACTATGGTACAAAAGAAACCATTCATGGATAATTAAAGAAGAAGCCGTTTATAAGGCTTTTTTTATGGAATTCATTTGTTCAAGAGTTTTTAACAATTCTAGAAATAAAAGTAAGTTTGTTCAATAATGAGATGGATACCAAAGGTTCCGGTATGGATACCAAAACCTTTGGGAGGCTTCCAGAAAGTTAGTAATGTTACCAAAAAATAGTATACAAAGCCGCTACAACAGAAACAATTACCAACATACCTACTGTAAAGCTTGGTGACATCTTAAACATGGTTTTGTCTACTTCTAAACCATTAGTTTGAACTCCGTTTCTAGTTTCATAGGTACTGATAAAGTACATTCCGATAACGCAAATTAAGAATACAAATCCCATTCTATCAATAAAAGGAATTTCATAAACTCCATTAGCATTTGGAACCGAAAATCCCATCGGATTCAAAAAGGATAAGTTGATGAAAGAAGGCATAAATTTGAATATAATTGAGAAAAGAAATCCACCAATGGTAGCAAATAAAGCCGCATTGGAAGTTGTTTTTTTCCAAAAGAAACCAAGAATAAACATCGCAAAAATTCCCGGACTCACAAATCCTGTATATTCTTGAATGTATTGAAATCCGCCTTTTTTGTCAATTCCTAACAAAGGTGCTACGACAACCGCAATCAACATAGCGGCAATAATAGTTATTTTTCCAATTTTCACCAATTGCTTTTCGTCAGCATCTATATTCATTCGGGTTTTATAAATATCTAATGTAAAAATTGTAGCAATACTATTAGCTTTTCCTGCTAACGAAGCCACAATAGCTGCTGTTAATGCTGCAAATGAAAGTCCTTTTAAGCCAACAGGTAATAAATTCAATAAAGTAGGATAAGCTCTATCTGGATTAACACTACCATCTTGTAACATTTCAGTTTGAAAATGACCGTTATGATACAATACAAAAGCAGCTATTCCAGGCAAAACAACGATTATTGGCATTAATAATTTTAAGAAAGCGGCAAATAAAATTCCACCACGAGCTGTTTTCAAGTCTGCACCTAAAGCTCTTTGGGTAATATATTGATTGCAACCCCAATAATTTAAATTGATAATCAACATTCCACCAATTAAAACCGAAAGCCCTGGTAAATCCATATAATTCGGATTGGATTTATCAAAAATCATGTGAAAATGGTCGTTGGAGTGAGTCGTCATCAAATGAAATCCATTGATTACACCAGTTGAACCAAATTCTGTTGCAACTAAATTTAATGCTAAATAAGTTGTAATTAATCCGCCTAAAATCAAAAAAAATACTTGAATCACGTCAGTATAACCAATAACTTTCATTCCACCAAGTGTAATCATAACGGCAAAAACTGCCAAGAAAATCATACACAAAGTACTGTTCAACCCTGAAATGCTACTGATTGCCAAAGCACCCAAATATAAAATGGAAGTTAGATTTACAAAGACATAAAGCAATAACCAAAAGACCGCCATAATCATTGCAACATTGCTATTGTAACGCTTCTTCAGATATTGTGGCATTGTGGAAATCTTGTTTTTGAGATATACTGGCATGAAAAAAACAGCAACAAGTACAAGGGTTATTGCCGACATCCATTCGTAAGTAGCAATCGCTAATCCCATTTTGAAACCGCTTCCACTCATTCCAATAAATTGTTCAGCACTAATGTTGCTGGCAATTAACGAGGCACCAATTGCCCACCAAGTTAGCGAACCTTCGGCAAGAAAATAATCTTTACTGCTGGTTTGTTCTTTCTTTTTTCGTTTGTAAATCCAAAATCCGTAACCTACAATTATGATAAAATAGAGGAAGAAAACAATATAATCTTTGGTTGCGAGTGTTTGCATTGGGTTGGTTTAATGGTTAGTTTTTTTGATTTTTTACAATTAAGGAATTAAGATTATTATGGCTTAATGAACCTTAATTTCCTAATGGTTTATGTTTTTTTTAAATTATTTTTTTATAATGAATATCAGATAATTTTCGTAAAATTTTAGCACTTTGTTCTGGTGATATATCACGTTGTGCTTCACCA
>CANCFZ010000005.1 GCA_947377425.1 Flavobacteriaceae bacterium | reverse complement strand
AAACAGTAAATTTAAGTTTACAAAACATCATCATTGGTGAAGGAATAACCTTTCAATGGCAACAATCTACTACCGGCACAAATTATTCTGATATAATGGATGCGACTTCTAAAACTTGTTCTGTGACACCAGTAGAAAACACTTCTTATCGTTGTAATGTATCTTGCTCATTTAGTACTTCAACAGTTGCTTCAACGCCTATCGAAATAACATTGAATAACACTATAATTTCTACTACTCCTGCAACTATTTGTTTACCTTCTAATACTGCTACTCTATCTGCAACTTCGTCGGCAGGTGACATAAAATGGTACGATGCACAAACTGGCGGCACAAGTTTAGGTACTGGAAATTCATTTACAACACCTTCTATTTCATCAACTACAACATATTTTGCAGGAACAGAATCTACTACTAGCGGTTATGCTGGTTTACTATATACTTTAGACGGATATGGCTCAGGAGGCACAAATAAAGGATTAGCATTTAATTTATCTAATTCAATTATTTTAAATTCTGTTAAAGTTTATCCGCAACAAAATCCGGGTGGCACAGGAATTGCACCAATGACAATCAAAGTGCTTCAAAACGGCGTTCAGGTTCCAGGTACATCTGGAATTATTTTTACTCCAAATATTTTTTCTGATTGGTCACCAAGTACTACAGCTCAAACCGTTATCCTTAATTATTCATTGGCTGCAGGAAATAATTATTCCTTAGAAATTAGTGATGGAGCGTCTTATGAAAATGCGTTGGCTTACACCAGTCCGTTCCCAAATCCGTTCCCAATTACTACTGGTTCTGTCTCGATAATTGGAGGTATTGACAATGGCTATATTGATACTTACGGCTACAACTATTTTTATAATTGGGATATTACAGAAGTATGTTCTTCTGCAAGAATACCAGTTACAGCTACCGTGCAAACTGCTGCAGAATGTGGGTTAGGAACTACTTCAATTTCTGAATCATTATCCAAAGTTATTGCTTATCCAAATCCATATACTAAAACATTTAAATTAAATATTCAAACAAATAATACCGCTAATGTTGTTATAAAAGTATATGACATGGTTGGAAGACTAATTGAGAGTAGAGAGGTTACTTTAAATGAATTATCAAATGTAGAAATTGGTAACGGATATCCATCTGGAATATACAATGTATTGGTGAAACAAGAAGAAAAATCCAAATCAATTCAAGTAATTAAAAAATAACATAGTAAAACGGCTACTCAAAAAGTAGCCGTTTTTATTTATATTATATTCAAAAATATTGTTATTTAGTTAGCCACTTCACTAATAAATTTTATTCGCATTAATCGCAATTCTTCAATATCATAATCGCCATCAAATTCTTTAAGAGCCGCTTCAATATTATCGGATTCTGAATCCATAAAATAATCGTGAATTTCTTCTTGTTGATCGTCGTCTAGCATTTCGTCAATCCAATATTTAATATTTAATTTAGTTCCAGAATAAACAATTTGTTCCATTTCTTTCAATAAATCATCCATTTTCATTCCTTTAGCTTTGGCAATATCTTCTAATGAAAGCTTTCTGTCAATATTTTGAATGATATACAATTTATTGGCCGAATTTACGCCTGTAGATTTCACAACCAAATCATCCGGTCTAATTATTTCATTATCATCAACATATCGGCTGATAAGTTCAATGAATTCTTTTCCATATTTTTTAGCTTTTCCTTCTCCAACTCCATGAATATTTATCAATTCATCCATTGTAATTGGATATTTCAAAGCCATATCTTCTAATGAAGGATCTTGAAAAACAACAAATGGTGGAACTCCAAGTTTCTTGGCAACTTTTTTACGCAAGTCACGCAACATAATCATTAACGCTTCGTCTGCTGTTCCTGATGATTTTGCAGCCGTTACAATTGCATCATCTTCAGCTTCATTATATTCATGATCTTCACTCATCATAAACGAAGTTGGTTTTTTGATATAATTGTGTCCTTTATCTGAAACCTTTAAAATACCATAAGTTTCGATATCTTTTGTCAACATACCATCAACTAAAACCTGACGAATTAATGCCATCCAATAGCGCTCCTCTTGGTCACTTCCGCATCCAAAGAAACTTTGCGTATCGGTTCTGTGTGCTTTTATTGTTGCATTTACTCTTCCTATAAGTGTAAAAACAACTTCTTTAGATTTGTATAAATATTTAGTATCACGCACAACTTCTAACAGTTTTACAACATTATCTTGTGCTTCAACTTTGGCTTTTGGATTACGAACATTGTCATCCATATCAGCACCTTCGCCTGTCTCGCTACTAAATTCCTCTCCAAAATAATGCAATAAAAATTTACGCCGTGACATTGATGTTTCTGCATAAGCCACAACTTCTTGCAATAATGCAAATCCAATTTCTTGTTCAGCAACTGGTTTTCCAGACATAAATTTTTCTAATTTTTCTACATCTTTATAAGAATAGTATGCCAAACAATGACCTTCGCCACCATCGCGACCAGCACGACCAGTTTCTTGATAATAACTTTCGAGTGATTTTGGAATGTCATGATGAATTACAAAACGAACGTCGGGTTTATCAATTCCCATTCCAAATGCAATTGTAGCAACCACAACATCGACATCTTCCATAAGAAACATATCTTGATGCTTGGCACGTGTTTTAGCATCTAAACCTGCATGATAAGGCACTGCGCTTATTCCGTTTACTTGAAGTACTTCGGCAATAGCTTCAACTTTTTTACGACTTAAGCAATAAATAATTCCTGATTTTCCTTTGTGTTGTTTTATAAAACGGATGATATCCGATTCAATATTTTTAGTTTTAGTGCGTACTTCATAATATAAATTAGGACGATTGAAGGATGCCTTATAAGTAGTTGCATCAGACATATCCAAATTTTTAAGAATATCTTCTTGAACCTTTGGCGTTGCTGTTGCAGTTAAACCTATTACCGGCACATCTCCTAATTGTTTTATAATAGAACGTAAATTTCTGTATTCAGGTCTAAAATCGTGACCCCATTCTGAAATACAATGGGCTTCATCAATAGCCACAAAAGAAATAGGCACACTTTGAAGAAATGCTACATATTCTTCTTTTGTTAATGATTCTGGCGCAACGTATAATAGTTTTGTAATTCCAGAAATTATATCTTTTTTAACCTGATTTATTTCGGTTTTAGTTAATGACGAATTTAATACATGCGCAACACCATCATTTGTTGAAACACTTCTAATAGCATCAACTTGATTTTTCATTAAAGCAATTAAAGGAGAAACTACAATTGCAGTTCCGTGTTGAATTAAAGCAGGTAATTGATAACATAGCGATTTTCCACCACCAGTTGGCATAATAACAAAAGTATTTTCTTTAGCTACAATACTATTAATTACTTGTTCTTGTAAACCTTTAAATTGGTTAAAACCAAAATATTTTTTTAATTCTTTGTGTATGTCAATTTCGTTTGAATTCATTCTTACTTAATAGTATTTTTACATAAATTTGCAACCATAAATATACAAATTTCTTTTACTCATACAAATTTTATAACAAATCTATTTTGATAACCAAAGAAAACATCATTGAATCGGCAAAAAAAACGTTGCTTTCAGAAAGCCAATCAATAGCTAAACTTACTGATTATATAGACGATAGCTTTGTTGAAGCTGTTAAATTAATCTATAATTCTAAGGGACGATTAATTGTTACGGGAATTGGAAAAAGTGCCATTATTGCCCAAAAAATTGTCGCAACATTAAATTCAACTGGTACTCCATCACTTTTTCTTCATGCTTCTGAAGCAATTCATGGTGATTTAGGCATGGTTCAAGATAATGATGCTGTAATTTGTATCTCAAAAAGTGGTAATAGTCCAGAAATAAAAGTACTTGTACCATTATTAAAACGATTTGGTAATAAATTAATTGCAATTACTGGAAATGTCACATCATTTTTAGGAAAAGAGGCTCATTATACATTAAATACTTTTGTAGAAAGTGAATCTTGTCCGAACAATTTAGCACCAACAAATAGCACTACAGCTCAATTAGTAATGGGCGATGCCATTGCTGTTTGCCTTATGAAAATGAGAAATTTCACAGCAGAAGATTTTGCCAAATACCATCCTGGTGGTGCTTTGGGCAAAAAATTACTGCTTCGGGTTAACGACATGTTAGATTCAAACCGCAAACCAATAGTTAGACCAGAATCAAGTATCAAAAATGTAATTGTAACCATTTCTGAACAACGTTTAGGAGTTACCGCAGTAATTGAAGATAACAAAGTAGTTGGGATTATAACTGATGGCGACATTAGAAGAATGTTGAATAAAACAGAAACCATTTCAGGTTTGACTGCTAAAGATATTATGACGGTTAATCCAAAAATGATTAAATCATCAGATATGGTTGTTGATGCGTTAAATATTATGGAAGATTTTTCTATAACCCAATTAGTCGTTGTTGACAATGGTGACTATAAAGGCGTGATTCATTTACATGACATTTTAAAAGAAGGAATTGTATAATGGCAAAGAAAATAAGTAAGGAAATGTCATTTATGGATCATCTTGAAGATTTAAGATGGTTGCTAGTAAGAAGTACAACTGCAATTTTAATTTTGGGTTGTGCCTGTTATTTTGTAGACGATTTTATATTTGATACCATCATATTCGGACCAAAAGACCCAAGTTTTGTTACGTATCGTTTTTTTTGTGAAGTAACTCATTTTTTCGGTGTTGATGACACTTATGCTTGTGCAACCGAATTTAAGTTTATAATACAAAACACAGAAGTTGGCGGACAATTTTCTATGTATTTATGGACACTAATTACAGCAGGATTTATTTTAGCCTTTCCTTATATATTATGGCAAGTATGGAAATTCATTAGTCCAGCATTATATGAAAACGAGCGCAAACATGCTGGCTCTTTCATCGTAATTTCTTCACTTCTTTTTTTTATTGGTGTTCTTTTCGGATATTTTGTAGTATTACCGCTTTCTATAAATTTCTTTGGAACGTTTAATGTAAGTAAAAGCATAGTCAATCAGTTTACTGTTGATTCTTATGTCAGTATGGTAAAAACGTCGCTGGTTGGAAGCGGATTAGTATTTGAAATGCCAATAATAATCTATTTCTTGGCAAAATTAGGATTAGTAACTCCCGAGTTTTTAAGAAAATACAGAAAATTTGCCATTGTAATTAATCTAACCGTTGCAGCAATTGTAACACCACCCGATATTCCGAGCCAAATTATAGTTTCTATACCTTTACTAGCATTATACGAAGTGAGTATATTAATAGCTGCAGTTGTTGCTAAAAAACGCAAAAAAGATGAGCAATCAAGTTAAAGAATTCAATGAATATCGTTCAAAAATGAATGACAAATTATTGGCAGACAACAATAAAATAGTAAAACGCATTTTCAATTTGGATACTAATGCTTATGCAGACGGCGCATTGGATGTAAAAACCAAAGAGTTATTGGGATTAGTAGCTTCAACCGTTTTAAGATGTGACGATTGCATCAAATATCATTTGGAAACTTCTTACAAAGAAGGAATTACAAAAGAAGAAATGATGGAAGCTATGGGAATTGCAACTCTTGTTGGAGGAACAATTGTAATTCCACATTTAAGACGAGCTTATGAATTCTGGGAAGCTTTGGAAAACAATTAGACAATGAGAAAATTATTCAATTAGATAATTTGAAAACGCAATAATATGTTAATTCATTTATCAAATTGAATATTTTTAATTTAATTTGTTTATATAATAAATATTTGAGTTAATTTTTTAATTATCTCATTTTCAAATTACGAAATTATCTAATTAAACGATGAAATTAAGAGCCGAAAATTTAGTTAAAACCTACAAAGGAAGAAGTGTTGTAAAAGGAATTTCTGTTGAAGTAAATCAAGGAGAAATTGTTGGACTTTTGGGTCCAAACGGTGCTGGAAAAACAACTTCCTTTTATATGATTGTGGGATTGGTTAAACCAAATTCTGGAAATATTTTTCTAGACGATATGAATATTACAGAATTTCCTATGTACAAGCGTGCTCAAAATGGAATTGGTTATTTGGCGCAAGAAGCTTCGGTTTTTAGAAAATTAAGTATTGAAGATAATATTTTAAGCGTTTTACAACTTACAAAACATACTAAAGAAGAACAAGTTGCCAAAATGGAAAGTTTGATTGCTGAATTTAGTTTGGAACACATTCGCACCAATCGTGGTGATTTACTATCGGGTGGCGAACGTAGAAGAACCGAAATTGCTCGTTGTTTGGCTACCGATCCAAAATTCATTCTTCTTGATGAACCATTTGCAGGAGTTGACCCAGTTGCAGTTGAAGATATTCAAAGAATTGTAGCCCAATTAAAAAACAAAAATATTGGTATTTTAATTACCGACCACAATGTTCAAGAAACTTTGGCAATTACTGATAAAACCTATTTAATGTTTGAAGGTGGAATTCTAAAAGCTGGAATTCCAGAAGAATTAGTAGAAGATGAAATGGTAAGAAGAGTTTATCTTGGACAAAATTTTGAACTTCGCAAAAAGAAATTAGAGTTTTAAAATGGAAAAACTTTCAAAAGAAACGTTAGAAAAATGGAATCAAAATCCAAAGAATTGGAAGTTTGGATGCCTTTATTTCAATCCGGAAGACAACCGTATTTTTCCACCTAAAAGAATTCCGTGGATGGGTTGGACAGTTAATTTTGCAAATAAAAAATCTGTAATAGTCTTTGTTATTATGATGACGCTAATTATAAGTGTAATTATTTTTATACCTCATAAAAAATATCATCTTTAAACAAATTAATTGTTAGATACTGTAACAGTATTGAAGTTTCAATATATTTTCCATCTATTCTTTTTTATTCTTTTTAGCCAATTTTTTCAATCATTTATATTCTTATTTTATGTTTAATTTACTATTATTCAAATACTCGAAAATTTGAATAATTGAAGCTATTAGCAAAAAACCATAAAAAACATCTTCTACAGGAATTGTTCCCATTCTAATTCCTAAATTTTCATTGTTATTATACCAAACAACTGGTTCATCAATAAAACTTCCAGTTAGAATTCCATTTACAATAAAAAAGAAAAATAACGTAATACAATAAGAAAAGTAAATTCTTGAAAAATCCGTTTTCTTTATATAATTGAAAAATAAAAACAAAGAAGTTAAAATAAAAGTAACAGAAGTATACAGTCTATTCAAAAAAAACAATCCAACTATACCCAAACCAATAGCAAGAAATAATGTAATAAATTGTTGGTACTTTTTTAGTGAATTTTTCTTTACTAAATAATTTAAAGAAAAATAAACAAACACACTAGAATAAGGAATACAAAAGAAAAATAACACTTCTTCAATAGGAATATTAATCAATTTTAAACCTAGAAGATAACGATTATTAAATCCCCAAACACCAATTTTTGTAAAAAAAACATCCCAAATAATAAAAAACACAGCAACTATTAAATTAGCTTTAAAATAGTTTTTCCAATTCTTATAAAAAGGATGTTTTGGATAAAAACTAGCCAAAAAAGGAACCAAAAAACTTGCAATATTAATTGTTAAATAAAGGTATTTATCCATTACATTTTAAAATATTTTTTAGGAACATACAACATACCAAAACATTCTCCTTCTTCCTTTCCTAAATGTTTGTGATGAATTTTATGAGCTTTACGCAAACCTACAAAATACTTTATTTTTGTTCTCGAAAACCATTTAATACGTTGATGAATAATGATTTCATGAATAAAAAAATAAGCCATTCCATATAATAAAATTCCAAATCCAATAAAAAACAAGTAATTCAACTCTGGATTAATTCCAAAATAAAAAAGAAGAATACTTGGAATAGCAAATATTACAAAAAACAAATCATTTCTTTCAAAAAAAGATTGGTATTTAGGCTGATGATGATCTTTATGCAAATACCATAAAAACCCGTGCATCAAATACTTATGCGTTAACCAAGTAACAGTTTCCATCACTAAAAAAGTAGTCAATGCAACTGCTATATATTGCAAATTTATCATAACATATAATTTAATTGGTATTTCACATACGATTTACCAATAATAAATAGTTTACTAAAATCGCCAACCCTAATTCGTTTGTTTAATAATTCATCGGGTTGCGTGTTGCTTATTTTTAATAGCAAACTTTTATAATATCTGTAGGCAGTGTAAACGCCAAATTTAGCTTCTTTTGGCAACATTTTTATACCTATTAAAGCTTCATCAAAATCGGCTTCAATTTCGGCAACGAGTTTTCTTTTACAGTCATGTGATAAATTATTCACATCAACATTTGGAAAATATATCCTTCCTAATGTTTCTGAATCGTGCTTCAAATCCCTTAAAAAATTTACTTTTTGAAAAGCAGAACCAAGTTTCATAGCACCATACTTTAATTCATTATATTTATTTCTATCGCCATTGACAAAAACCATCAAACACATTAATCCAACTACATCTGCCGAACCAAAGATATATTCTTCATATTCATTTTGTGTTAAATATTCTTTTTTATTCAAATCCATTCGCATACTTTTTAAAAAAGGCACAACTAATTCCATCATATCATAACGATGTACTACTTCTTGAAAAGCGTTCAAAACAGGATTCAAACTAATTTTTCTATCACATGCTTTCTGAAAATCCAACTCAAATTCCGATAATAATTCTGCTTGATTATAATCGAGAAAAGAATCTACAATTTCATCAGCACATCGAACAAATCCATAAATTGCATAAATATCATTTTGGATTTTGGGTGCCAACATTTTTATTGCTAACGAAAAAGAGGTGCTGTAATTTTTAGTGATTGTTTTACTACAATCTATTGAAGATGTATCAAATAATGATTTCATAGTTTATACTCTTTTATTATTTTTTCACTAGCAATTTTTCCAGAAATCAAAGCTGGTGGCACTCCCGGTCCTGGAACTGTCAACTGACCAGTGAAGTATAGATTTTGAACCTTTTTACTTTTAATTTTTGGTCTTAAGAAAGCAGTTTGAGTTAAAATATTTGCCAACCCGTAAGCATTTCCTTTATAAGAATTATAATCTTCTTTAAAATCATTAACGCAATAAGAAGATTTAAAAACAATATGTTTTCTGACAGATTGCTTAGTTAATATTTCAAATCGATTCATTATCTTATTAAAATAATATTCTCTAATTTCTGGCGTATCTTTTAAATCAATGGCTAAAGGAATTAAAAAAGTAGCTGCTTCTTGATTTTTCATAGCAAAAGAATGATCCGTCATAGAAGGGAAACTTGCATAAAACAATGGCTTTTTTGGCCATTGTTTAGTGTCATAAATTTCTTTAGCATGTTGTTCAAAAGGAGCATCAAAAAACAAGGTATGATGATTTACATTTTCAATTTTTTTATCAAAACCAACATAAAACAATAATGAAGACGGAGCAAACGTTTTAGAATCCCAATATTTTTCTGAATATTGACGCTGATTTTTTTCTAATAAAGTTTCCGTAAAATGATAATCCGCACCACTTAAAACTACATCAGCTTTGATATTTTTACCATTTACAACCAAACCTACTGCTTTATTATTTTCAACGATAATTTTTTCAACTGTAGCATTTGTTTGAAATTTTACTCCAAGTTCAACAGCCAAAGTTTCCATAGCTTCAACAACCTTGAACATTCCTCCTTTTGGATGCCAAGTTCCCAAACCAAAATCGGCATAATTCATAAAATTATAAAAACCCGGTGTATTAGACGGCTTTGCTCCCAAAAACAATACAGGAAATTCTAAAATTTGTTGTAAACGATAATCTTTAAATTTAGATTTTACAGTTTTACTAATTGTTGAAAAAAATTGAGTTACTCTTTTGGCAGTTTGCAACGTAACCAATTCTATAATTGAATCGCCTGGTCGATATACTAAATCTTTAATAGCAATTTCATAATTTAACTTAGCTTCTTCTATAAAAGACTCCAATTTCTTTCCACTTCCAATTTCGATTGATTCAAATGTTGCCGTTATTTCTTTCAAATTATCTGCGATATCAATAGAGTTATTTTCTCCAAAATAAACTTTATAAGCTGGAGAAAGTTTTTCTAAAGAATAATAATCAGAAGTTTTTTTATTGAAATCATTAAAAAATTTATCAAAAACATCGGGCATCCAATACCAAGTTGGACCAATATCAAAAGTAAATCCATTTCCTTTTAACTGTCGAGCTCTTCCTCCTACTGTAGCATTTTTTTCATAAACAGTTACTTCAAAACCCGCCTGTGCTAAATAACATGAAGAAGCTAATGATGAAAAACCAGACCCAATTATCGCAATTTTCATTTAATTTATTTTGTTTAACAAAAATACTACATTGTTAAACGTAATAAGATTAAACAAATGTTAAATTGAACTTATTAAATCTTCAATTGTATCAAATTTAAAAATAGACTGATATTTTGAAGTAATATTTTTAGATTGATTGCCTGAAACATAAAGTTTACACGAGTTATTCTGAAGTATGTTTTTTTCAAAATTAGATAAATAGTCATCTAATTCACTCACGTAAGGCATTACTGTAAAATAGGAAACAAATTGAATATTATCATAAAATTTATTAATTTCCTCTAAATCTTTAAACGGCACACTTGATCCTAAATAAATAGTTCGATATCCTTTATTAATAAGTTGATAATTGATAAACATTAATGAAATTTCGTGGACTTCATTTTCAGGAAGAAACAAAACTACAGTTGTGTCGTTTTCAACTAATTGCTTTTCAGTCTGAATTAAACTTATGTTTTCAATAAGTTTTTGATAAATTAGGTAACAAATAAAATGTTCATGAATTGGTTTGATTGCTGAAGTTTGCCAAAGCACACCAATTTCACGCAAGAAAGGAGTGTAAACTTGAAGAAATATCTGACTGAAACTTTTAGTTTTTGAGAGCTCATTGTGAGTTTCATTAAATAGAACAGCATCAAAGTTAAGCATAGCCAATTTTAGAACATTTATCGAAAAAATAGCATTGGTTTTTTCTGAATAAACTTGCTTAACCAATTTGTTTAATTCTAATTCAGAATATTCGGCAACACGCGAAATCTTATATCCATAACCATTTAAAAATGAAATATTAAGCAATTTTTGCAATTCATCAAGTGAATAAAATCGGATATTAGTTTCTGTTCGGTTTGGATTAAAAATTTGATACCTTTTTTCCCAAATTCTAATGGTATGTGCTTTAATTCCGGAAAGATTTTCTAGGTCTTTAATACTGAATTGCTGTTTTACTTTGTTCATTAAATAAAAGTATTTATTAAACAAAGATATGAATCTAATTTGGAATTGTCAAATAATGTAACATCATTGGAGTTCCATTGTAAATATTTACATCTACTCGCTCATCAATTCCTTCTATCCTAGCCTTTTCTGTAAATTGCCAAAACAACCAATCATCCTTGATGTTTTCAACAAAGAAGTTATAATTGGCTACCCAAAAAGTATACTCTGGAAAATCTTCTTTTAGAAAATCATTGTAATATTTTTCTCCTGTATATATAATTGGGCGCACTTTGTAATGTTCATCAACTTTTTTTAACCAACGCTTCAAACCAACTTTTAAACTATCGATAGATTGATTTTCTGGAAATTTTTCAATATCCAAAACTGGAGGAAAATCGCCTTTTTGGAGTGTAACTATTTTGATGAAATTTTCGGCTTGTTCTAACGAATTTTCATTTGGACGATAATAATGATAAGCACCACGAATGAAATGGTATTTTTTTGCTGCCACCCAATTTTCATCAAATCGAATATCTTTTTTATCATTTCCGGCAGTGGCTCTGATAAAAACAAATTGCAATGGAAACTTATGTTCAACCGAATCGACTTTGTTCCAATTAATTTTGCCTTGAAATTGTGATACATCAAATCCGAAAGTCAACTCTTTGTGTGCTTTTAAAATTTGAAAAATCCTAGCTTGAGCAATTTTATCTTCTTTTAAAACCTTATCAGATTTAAAACTGAAATAATAAAGAATAGCGTTTTTGTAATGATAAATTCCAAAAATAAATGCTAGAACTAAAAAAGCAATAACAACAAATTTAGTTGAAATAACTGATTTCTTATTTTTGGAAGATTTTCTACGAATGGTTTGTTTTCGAGTAACTGCTTTTGCCATTTAAAATAGTATATACTATCTAAACTACTTTTTGTTGAAAATATTATTTAAAACCGACAACAAAACATAAGTTATTATTATTAAAGGAATTGCAAGATATTGTAAAGTAACAATCATTATAATGGAAGCTAATAAAAAACCAATTTGCAATTTATATTTTTGAAAACTGAAATCTTTTATTTTCAGTGAAAACAACGGAATTTCAGCATTCATTATATAAGCACTTAATAAAGTTATTGTCAACAATACCCATTTGAAACTTAAAATTTCACTTAAAATCAGAAAATGACATTCCAAAATAACTAATGGCAAACTCATTATTAATAATGTATTTGCAGGAGTTGGAAGTCCAATAAATGAATCTGATTGACGAGTATCAATATTAAAATTAGCCAAACGATAGCACGCTCCTAGAGTAATAATAAAACCTAAAAAAGGCAAATAGACACAACTATCATAATTATTTTGAGTCAACATTTTAAACATTACAAAACCAGGAGCAACACCACTAGTTACCATATCTGCTAAAGAATCCAATTGAACTCCTAATGGCCCGGAAACACCAAATTTTCTAGCAAAAAAACCATCAAAAAAATCAAAGAATATACCTAAACAAACAAAGTAAAAAGCCATATCAAATTTTGAATCTGATATAAAAACTATAGCTATACAACCACAAAATAAATTAAGAAGCGTTAGAAAGTTTGGAATATATTTTTTAATGTTCATCGATATAATTTTAGAATTGACAAATTTAGCACAATAAGTTAAAGAGAAGTACGTTTTTTAACAGAGATTTTTATCTGATAGTTCTTCTTTAGCATTATTTTGCCAAATGAAGAAGTAACCTCATTAATAATTTCTATTTTTGACAACAAATAAATTAACAAACTTCGGTTTGCAAAAATAATACAATTGAAAAAAATAGCATTCCTTTTTCTTTTAATTTCAGCCTTTAGTTTTGGACAAGCTGTTAGAAAATATTCTAATGAGTTCATGAATATAGGCGTTGATGCAGCTGCTTTGGGAATGTCTAATGCAGTTACTGCTCCCACAAATGATGTTAACTCAGGTTATTGGAATCCTGCTGGATTAATGGGTCTTGAGGATGATCAAGTAGCAATAATGCACGCCAGTTATTTTGCAAATATAGCTCAATATGATTATGCTGCTTATGCAAAACCAATTGACAATGAAAGTGCTTGGGGAATGTCAATAATTCGATTTGGTGTTGATGATATTTTAAACACGACTCAACTTATTGATGCTAGTGGAAATATTGATTATAACCGAATTAGCAAATTTTCTACTGCCGATTATGGAATGACTTTTTCTTATGCCCGAAAATTACAACTTCCTGGTTTTCAATATGGAGTTAATGCAAAAGTTATTCGCAGAGTTATTGGAAATTTTGCAAATTCTTGGGGTTTCGGATTTGATGTTGGATTACAGTTTGAACGTAACGATTGGCATTTTGGATTGATGCTACGAGATATAACTACTACATATAATGTTTGGAATATCAACGAAGATGAATATAATAAAATCAAAAATTCAGTAGCTGGACAAAATCAAGAATTACCTGAAAGCACAGAAATTACATTACCAAAAGCACAATTTGGAATGTCAAAAAAGTTTGAATTTCATAATGAAACTAGTCTTTTAGCATCCGGAAACTTGAATATGCAATTTGTAAGAACCAACGATTTATTATCAACATCACTTGTTAGTATTGATCCAGCGATTGGGTTTGAATACGGCTATACTGATTTAGTTTTCTTGAGAGCTGGAGTTGGAAATTTTCAAAATGTAACTCAAATTGACAACACTAAAAAAGTAGGATTTCAACCCAACATTGGTCTCGGATTCAAATACAAAGGCATTCAAGTTGATTATGCGCTAACAGATTTGGGTAACCAAAGTGCCGCTTTATATTCCAATATATTTTCAGTTAAAGTCGATTTAAGTATCTTTAGATAATAGCATTATGACAAAAAAAATAGTTTCAATATTATTTCTTTTATTTCACTTTATAAGTTTTTCACAAAACCCTAATCTTTCTAAAAAAGCAACCGTTAGTATTCTAACATGTGGTAGAGGAAATGAACTTTACACAACTTTTGGCCACACCGCTATTAGAATTAAAGATTCTATAAACAATTTAGATGTTGTTTATAATTATGGTGCCTTTGATTTTAGAACTGAGAATTTTTATCTAAAATTTGTAAAAGGCAATTTACAGTATTTTATAAATGCAAGTTCGTATGAAGATTTTATGTTTGAATACCAAAGTGAAAAGAGAGAAGTTGTTGAGCAAACACTAACTTTTTCATTGGTAAAAAAACAAGAACTTTTTGATTTATTAAATGCTTCTTTATTTTCTGAAGAACGAAGCTACACTTATAAATTTATTGATAAAAACTGTACTTCAATGACCGTTGATAAAATCAATAAAATAATTGGCACTGAATTGATTCAAAAAGTAGATGACAAGTCCATTTCATACAGAGAATTACTTTATCCTTATTTTGAAAATCATTTTTATTATAAACTCGGAATCAATATTATTTTTGGCGCAAAAACAGATTGTAAAGCAGAAAAATTATTTCTCCCAGTAGAGTTAATGCACAGTTTAGATAAAGCTAAATTTGATGAAAAACCGTTAGTAACAAAAACAGAAACTATAGTAAAAGGAGCTGAACTGGATTCTAGCTTTTCGTTTGTGAATAGCATTTATTTTATAATAACACTACTTATATTGATTGCTATAACAAATAAAAAACCAATTTTCTTGACGTATCTTTTTATTGCTGGATTGTTTGGATTATTTATTTCCTTAGTTGGTTTTTATTCTTTACACAAAGAAGTGCTATGGAATTACAATGCACTACTATTTAATCCGTTATTTTTAATACTGCCATTTTTAAGAAGTGAATGGTTTAGAAAAATTACAATCGTTTGCTTAACTATGATTGTTATTTATATAGTTATAATGATAACAAAACCTCATCTATGGATGATGATGCCTTTTATAATAGCAAATTCTTATATGCTTTTCAAATTGCTTAAAAAAGCTAAATAAATTTATTGCCCTCTATAAAACAAAACTGTACTTATTGTTTTGATTATAATGTTTATATCTAAGAAAATACTTCTATGCTTGATATAATATAAGTCATATTGCAATTTAACCAAGCTGTCTTCTATAGAGTCTCCATAAGAATAATTTACTTGTGCCCAACCTGTTAGCCCTGGCTTAACAACATGACGGGTTTCATAAAACGGCATTACTTCTGCAATTTCATTTACAAAAATTGGTCGTTCTGGTCGTGGTCCGATTATGGCCATATCACCTTTAAGTATATTTAAAAACTGTGGAAATTCATCCAATCTAGTTTTTCTTAATATTTTTCCAAATGAAGTAATTCTGGAATCATTTACAGTAGTAAATACAGCACCATTGATCTCTGCGTTTTTTACCATTGTACGGTATTTATATATTTTAAATACTTCTCCATTTTTCCCAACTCTATCCTGAGTATAAAAAAGTGGACCTCTATTTCCAATTAGATTTCCAACAACTATTATTGGGAAAAATACCAATCCAAAAAACAATCCAACTAAAGAGAAAACAATTTCGGAAATTCTTATAAATAAGAGATATAAGTGATTTTGGTTGCTTCGGCTAAAAGGGAAATACCTATAAAAATCTCTAGAAACATATTGCACCGGAATCCGATGAGTAATAGCTTCATAAACCTGAGTATATTCTCTTATTATAAATCCGTTTTCTAGTAAATGAATTAATTGATTGTACAGACTAACTGTTATTCCCTCAGTTTTTTGAGAGGCAATAACTATTTCTGAAATAGAATTATTTCTAACATAATGTTCTAAATCATTGGTTTTTATATTCTTGATAGAATTCAATTTTATTTTATGTGTTTCCTCTCCGTCGGAATTCACATATCCAATAATTTTGTAATGTGGATCCGCATTTTCTAAACCAGACACCAATTCTAATAATTGTTCTTTATCACAAACCAATATTGCATTTTTTACAAAACGATGAGAAGCTAAAAATTTTAAATAAAAAATCCTCCAAAGTAATAATGAAATCAAAATAGCTAAATAAAAATATACAATTTGTATTCTATTTGATGGCAAAAGAGGTGTGTAAATAGGTGTCAAAAGATAAATCAAGACAGTTACTGATGAAGTAAGAATTACACTTTTAATTATTTGGTATTGATTACTTGCAACTTGAAGATTATACATCTCAAATACAGTTCCAAATATATAAATGTATAATCCCAAAACAAAAGACCAATAAAAATTATTTTCTGAAAAGGTAAAATATTTAAAATTAAATAAAGAACTCAAAAGATACAATGAAAACATAACAGAAAGAACATCAAATATCCTTAAAAGAATTTTTCTTTCTGAAACTTCAAAATGTATTTTCTTATTACTTTTCATCAATTTCCATTATGGAGCGCAATGTAATAAAATATTAAACTACTTTAATACTTTAATCCATTCTTTTCTTACTTGATTCCAATCAAACTTTTCAGCTAATTCTCTCGCATTACTGATTATTTCAATCCTAAAATCATTATTCTTTAGAATTATTTCTACGGCTTTAACCATTGCATTAGTATCCATATCATTTACCAAAATCGAATTTTCTTTATCTTTTAGCAAAAAAGGAATGCCTCCAACATTTGTACTAACAACTGGTAATCCGAGAGCCATTGCTTCAATTACACTAACTGGAGTATTGTCAAAATGAGTTGTATTAATAAAGACATTATATTTTTTAGAAAGTTCGATCCAATCATTCTTAGACAATTTTCCTGTAAATTTAACCTTTACATTTAAAGATTTTTTATATAATTTACATTCTTTAATAAGATTTTCTTTATCAGGACCAACCATGCACAATTCAGCTTCCGGATATATGTTTTTTAATTCTGCAAAGACTTTAATTGCCATTTTAGGATTATAAATTTTAGCAAAAGAACGAACCCACAATAACTTTGGAGTAATTATTTCTCTACTATTGAACTCATAATTTTTAATTTCAATAGCATTTGGAATATAAATCAAATTATCACTAAACTCTTTTGAAAATTCAGATTTCAAGTAGTTAGATGGAGCAACATTTTTATATGCATTTTTAAAAATTAAATTACATAAATATGGATTTTTCTTTAATCTTTGAGGGAGGTTACCACCGTGTAATTTTGCAAAATATTTTACCCTCAACAATCGGCATAATTGACTGACAATAATAGCATACCAAAAATTTTGTGTGCTATAAACATCTATTAATACAAAATCAACTTTTCTTGAATAAGTTAGGGTTTTAAAAATCATTTCCATAATTCTTAAAAATTTATTTCTTTTTGAGGAAGAATAATAAAGAGTATACCCTTCGTTTTCTAAAAGAGTTCCCAAAGTATCAATTGAGGTAGCGTTATTACCGTGTTTGAATAATTTATTTCCGATGTAAAGAATACTTTTCTTCATTAAAACTAATTTTTAAAAGAGATAAGGCGTAAATAAATGCTGGAGATGCTGTTCTCATTGCCGCATGATTAATTGTAAAGAACCAAAATATTAAAAATGAAAAAATATATAAATGTTGTTTATTATCTATATACAAAAATAATGGTGTAAAGCCTAGTATCAATAAAGCTACTATTCCAAACAATCCGTGCTCTGCCATCATTCTAGTAATTTCATCGTGTGAAGCTGTAACTTCTCCAGTACTAATATTTCTAAGATCTGTAGCTCTTGCTGTTCCAACTCCAAAAAAAGGATTTTTATAAAACATATCTAATTCATCACTTGCGATTTTTTCTCGACCAGAAAAATCATTTTCTTTTACCCTTCCTAAAGCATCTTTATTTTGGTATCTTTTTTCAATTAATCCATCTGTTTGAATTAAAGAATAAGACCATAATAAAACAGACATAAAAACAAAAAATGAAAATATATATAATAGTTTAACTTTAGCTTTACCGTGGCTACTTAAATAAGTAACCAAATATAAAACTATTATCATCATTAATCCAGTTAAAATTCCTCCTCTAGAGAAAGTGATTAATCCTCTATAACTTACAACTAAAATTAAACTAAGGTTAACCACTAAAATAAAAACAGTTTTAGTTTCAAAAATTATTCTAGAAAATAAAATAAACATTGCTAACCCCAAAACAGTTGAGACTTGATTTGGTCCAAATCCCCCAGAAGTATTAAAATTTGAGCTAGTAGTAACCAAAATATTTTTTAAAGTAGACGGTGTATAGAGGATTAAATATACAACAGTTGAGAGGATAGGCAAAAGAATAAAAAAGAGCAACTGATTTAGTTTTTTAAAACTAAGATTTCTTCGATAACAATATAAAGCTGCAATACCAAGACAAATTGGTCCAGAAAGATTAAAAACAATTGTCCTTCTTAAATCTAAATTATCATAACTAAAGGTTTGAGTTGATATAATTACACCGGGAATAAGTAGAATTAAATATAGCCAGTAGGCAACGGCATTTCTAGAAACACCACTATAATACATACCTATCAACATATAAATAATTATCACATACTTTGAAAACTCATAACTAGGAACTCCATTAGTCATTCTCAAAAAAACCTCAACACCTACTTGATATGAAGCTACAATGAGTACTTGATTATCATTGTTTTTATTCTTAATCACATATAAAAAACCTACAAGAATAATTAGTGCAACATACAACTTTGAAAATATTGGAGCAACATAAATTAGTACTCCAATAATTAAGTGCAAGACAATTAACCCTATATATGTTTTATTTTTTTTAAACATTCCTACTCTTTTTTCAATAGTTCATTCAACTTTAAATAATAATTTTTAAAAGAAAATTTATCGGAAAGCGAATTTGCTTTCAAAGCTATTCTTTTCAATTCTAAACCATTAGAACAAATCGCATTATTAATCAGATCACTTAATTTATCAGAAGAATTTATATCCCATAAAAAACCATTTGATGAATTTATATACTGAGGAATGCTTCCTACATTTGATACAATTGGTATTGCTCCATAGCATATTGCTTCTGATATAACTTTAGGAAAACCCTCTGATTTTGATGGCAATATAAAAAAATGTGTGTCCTTTAATATAGAAAAAACCTCATTATTACTAATATTTCCAAAAAACATAATTTTATCTCCAATAAAACTCATTTCATTTTTATAAAAATCAAGTTTAGAACCATTACCTATAAAATTAATTTTTTTTATTTTATCAACTCGTACATTTTTTAAAGCCTCTACAATTTTATCGACTCCTTTTGCTTCTTCAATTCTTCCGATAAAAGTAAACACAAAAGGCGCTTCATAGTTTTTATTTAACACTATTTCCTTTCCTATTTTAATATTGTTAGCCGTAAGACAAGGATTTTCAAAAGAGATACAATGTTTAGGTTGCTTTTCCCATTCTCCATTTATAGTAACTTTAGAGAAAACTGCTTTTTTTAAAAGACTTCTTTGAAAAGAATAGGATAATGATATTTTTTTTTGATTCCAATTTCCAGCATACTTATTCCACCATTTTTTCTTTTTTAAAAAAAAAGAAATAAAAACAGCTATCAATGCAGGATGAGAAGGAGATCGTGTATGAACAACATCTGCTTTAAAAACATTTTTTAAAATTACAATAAACATTTTTGGATACTGAAATAGTATATTTAAGAACGACAATAAACCTTTTCCTCCAACTCTTTTTAATAATAGTACTTCAATTTTTTTTGAAGTAATTTCTTGCATAGAAGGGTCATTCAATTTGTTTTTACTTTCAAATCCTATCCAAGTGATACTTTCAAACATATCTTGAATAAACTCAATTTCTCTTACTACAGGACCAAAAGCATAATATTTATTGCCAACACAATAAATAGCTGTATCAGAAACTATTGTTAATTTTTTGTAATGCATATATATATCAGCTGTAGTTTGTTGAAGTAAGCTTCGATACCAAAATTTTGATTAAAAACAGAATTCATTTTTTGAGAATCAATTTTAGTTTCTTTAATAAATTTAATTTTTTCAACCCAGTTCTCAACTTCAAAATTATCAATAAAATACTCCGGAAAATGAGGTTTTAAAATTTTGGCTACTTCACCTGTTTCGTATGCCAAAAAAGGTAATCCTTGTGCTAAATATTCAATTAATACTAAAGGTCCTGATTCTGAAATTGATGTATGCAATCCTAGTTTTGCATTTTTCATATACTGTTGAGGATTGTTTATGTTGTTTAAAATAGTAACATTAGACTTTGAGCTTTCTTCTTCTAATTCTTCAAAGTATGAATTATTTTGATTTTTACCAATCAGCAATAATTTTTCACTAATTGCATTAGCCACTTTAATTGCAAAAATATTATTTTTAATTGGTTTAATATTTGAAACCAATATTAAATCAGCTTTAATTTCTGCATCATTATTATATTCTTTTTTTATAATTATATTTTGTAAAACAAAAACATTTTTAGCTGGAATTCTTAAATTATTTGTAGCCCAGTTTGTCAAAGAATCACTTACGCCAATATAATATTTAGGTTTAAAAATAGATTGAAACAAAAAAGGAACACTTTTATCAATTTCTATAGCTCCAAAATGATCATGCAAAATAATTTTAGATTTAACCGAAAACAGTTTAGACACTAAAACTATGTATCTATAAACATGTCTAAAATGACAATGAATTACAGAAAAGCGAGAAATTATTTTGCTGCATTTTTGCATAGAACGCAAACTCCATTTGCTCTCTCTATTCAATTCAAATGTGCAAATTTCTGGATTTAATTCTGGCTTCAAAATTCCTCCTTCAAGCAAAAATAATGCCGACACATCAATAGAATTATTTTGCAAAATATTACATACGTCAACAAAAACCCTTTCGGCTCCTCCAGGATTAAGTATATCTATAACCTGTAATACTTTAATAGAATTCATAATCTTAATTTAAAGTAAATAACTTGGAAACGCTATATCTTTAGGCAACAATAATAAATGGCAACGACCTCTTTTAGAGATTGTTTCTGGTGAAGTAAGTCGCTCTTTAGTTTTTAAATACCATGCAGAATAGTTGATTTCAATACATAAATTAAGCACTTTTGTGGCATTTTCAAGCATTGATAATTCCTCGTTTGCATGCATTTCAACAAGAACCTTGATTGCATTGTTTTTTAAAAGTTCTTTTCCTCCAGAGATTACTAATGCTTCTGCACCTTCAACATCAATTTTTATAAAATCTGGTGTCCAACAAAAATGACTATGCAAATAATCCAAAGTTACTGTAGCTACTTTATAAAAATTATTTATCATAGATGCGGTTTCAGAATGCGATTTATACATGCTTCCAGCAGCACCTTTTCCTATAGTATAAAAATTTATCACCTCTCCACTATTTTTACCAACAAAACCAAGATAAGAATTTGTTTTATGTATCCAATTATTTATTAAAACGTTTTTATTAGCAACTAATAAAGCTTGAGGATTTGGATCTACTAATAGTATTTTATCAATATTAGCATTTATTAGAGCTAGTAATGCAGTTTGTCCCATATTAGATCCTATTTCATATATCTTTTTGCTGTTTTTAGCTAACAAGATATACCAATCAAAATCAGCGTCCCATTCATCTGTATAGGTTCCTTTAACGGTTACTATCTTCTTACCGTTTATATTTTTTTCATAGTATTTCTCCTCGCGATTAAAAATCAAATAGCGAATACCTGAAATATATTTTATAATTTTTTTCATTTTTTATATTTTCCCAATATTAATTTTAAGTGTTGCCAATTTCCAAGACTTGATAACTTGATAAGAAATTAAAGGCAATAAAAAAGGCATTAATAAGAAAGTCAGCAATTTCAAGAACCTGCTTTTTTTATATTTATAGGGCACAATTGACGGCAAAATTGAAGACAAAATATACCATCTTGAAAGGGTATTGCCAAAATACTTTCTTGACAAATATAAAACGCTTGGAACAGGTCTCGGTGCAAAATAATTTTTTGGTCTCCAACCATCCCAGCTACCCATTTGTCTTAACCCGCCTTTTTCAACTTTTAAATGAATTCGTTTGGCTTTATAATTTGAAATATTTTTGAAACCATAAAGATAAGCTCTTAATCCATATTCACCATCTCCCATTCTTTGTTTTTCAAACTGTCTGTCAAAGAAACCAATGTTATCAAAGACCTTTCTTTTAATCAAAACATTACCCGTATCTAATTGGTCACTCCATCTAAAAAAATTATAGTGCTGTGGAACTTCTCCACCAATTTTACTAATAGAAACACCGGAAGACAAATCAGCATTAAAATAATCTAATGTTTTTAAATGCTGTTCAATCCAATCTTTATCTATTAGCGAATCATCATCATATAACAGTAAATAATCTCCTTTTGAAAATTGTATTGCTTCATTTCTAGCTTTCCAAAGAGCTTTTTCGCTTTGAAACCAAAAATGCAATTTAAAATTCCAATTTTCATAAAAGCTTTCCTGAAAATTATCAGTTTGATCTACAACAATTACTTCAAAATTCTTATACGTTTGTTTTTCTAAATCTTTAAAAACATCTATTAAATAGTCATATCTATTTAGTGTTGGAATTATTACAGATACCAAAGGATTTTCCTTTAGTAAATCACTCTCAAAAGTATCATATTCTTTATAATTGATATTGTTAGAAAAATTAATCCGAGTTATATTCCTTGTTTTAAAAAAATAAAAAAGTTCTTTTATAGGATTATTTAATGTACAAATTCTAACAAATAGGACATATAATATCCAAAATTTGCTGAAGTTTTTTCTAATAAAAATATATTCATCAACTATTGGAATAATTATTTTATCATCCCATACATCGATTCCTTTTTTCTCTTTTTTATTAATGAATCCTCTTTGAAAAGCACTCCAAGAGGCATCCCTATCTCTTGCAACATCACTTTGATATCGATTATCTAATTCAAAATTTACAGATTGTTCTTTTAATTGTTCTATCGTTGGAAAATAACCAAAATCAACGTTTGGTTTTAAATTAAAATACCAAATAGGATTAACATATTTTAAAAATCTAAATATCATTTTATTTGAATATATTTAAATATTTCCTCTGTTACCGTTTCAATTGATTCATTTTTGATAAACAGTTTTGCCCAAATCTCTACAGAGGCTAATAAAGCAGTATTATAATTATTTGTACTTCTACACATATAATTTAACTGATCATTTGTTAGATTAAAAATCTTTTGAACAACTCCATCAATAAAAAAATCAGGATGAACATGTGTATTTCTTAAGGAATATACTGGAAAACCATTTTTCTTTTTATAAACAAGCTGATTTGGAAGTTTATTCTCTGCCAATTTTCGGACAATCAATTTATCTATAAGAAATGGATGCTTGTAATTATAAAATTTATTGGTGTATCCTATTTTAAATTTTGAAGGCAAGTTCATAGCAAAAGCTAAAATTGTTTCATCCAAAAATGGAAACCTAGACTCAACTGAATGTATCATTCCCATTCTATCATTTCGCCACAATAAAGATACAATTCCTTCTTGAAGCATTTGAGCCGTTAAATATTGTTCTTTTTGCTTTTTAGGATTCAAAAACCCATATTTATCTATAGATTTCTCTCGAATCATCTGTCTAGTAAAATTTTGAGATGCCAAATCAAAAACTCCGTGTAAATCTTGCGATCCTCCAGTTTTAGAAACGTATTCTCTTAATTTTGGGATTTTACCATAAACAGTATTTAAAAAATTATAGGGTAATTTAATAAATTGATCATACCTCCTAGTCAGCAATTTTGGATAACCTAAAAATAATTCGTCTGCTCCTTCTCCTGTAAGTACGGCTTTAACATTATGCTCTCTTGTAAGCATTGAAACATTAGAAAAAGGCATAGCATTAAAATGAACAACGACTGGCGACTCATAATGCCAAGTAACTTTTGCCCAATCCCTTAACGCCATTTCTTTTTCAAACTTGTAATCATATAATGGCAGTTCTAATGATTTCGCTAATAATTTCGCATCTTCAAATTCAGAATATTTACCTAAAACATTAGCCGTAAATAATTTAATATCAGAATTATGCCTTTTTGCGTAAGTTGCAATTAAGCTAGAATCTATACCTCCGCTAACAAAAGCTCCCATAGAAGCATCGCTTATCAACATTTTTTTTACAGAATCAGAGAAAAGAGTATCAAATTCAGGAAGAACATCTGACATTTTCATTTTATCAAATCTATTGTATTCTGCTTCCGAAACGGTATCAATAATATTGTAATATTCTTGTTCAATGAGCCCTTTGCTTGATATTGTAACAAAATGACCTGGTTTTACCAAAGAAATGTTTTCCCATGCAGTTTCTTTTCTAGATTTTTCTAAAATCCCTAGACTCGAATACAATACTTTAGTATAATTAACATCAAATTTTGAGGCAACTAATATTGATTTTAATTCGGATGCAAAAAAATAGTTTTTTTCAGAATCAAAAGCAAAAAATAATGGTTTAATACCTAAACGATCTCGAACTAAAACAAGTTCATTCTTGGTTTTATCATACCAAGAAAACGCGAACATTCCTTGTAGTTTTTTAACCGTTTTTTCAACTCCCCACTCTTTCAAAGCATTGAATAAAACTTCTGTATCTGAAGTTGATTTGTATTGATAATTTGGAAGTTGTTGCTTTAAATCCAAATAATTATAAATCTCACCATTATAGGTTAACACAAAATTATCTTTCTCAAAAGGTTGATTTCCATTAGACGAAAGGTCTAACAAACTTAATCTGTTGTGAGCAAAACCAACATAATTATCATAATAAATACCAGAGGCATCTGGACCTCTATGTGCTTGATACTCTAACATTTTATTTAAAACCTCAACATCAATTTTATTGTTATCAAAATTGATAAATCCAGAAATTCCACACATTGTATTTTAACTGTATTAAAGAATTATATTATTTTGTAAAACACCAAACGGTATGCGTTTCAGAAAGCCCATACTTCAATCTATCCAAATCATTAATATCTTTAGAATTTAGCGTCTGTGTTTTAAAATTATTTTTTTCAAATCTTTCAAAATAATCTAATCCACAACTTCTACAATGATCGTGATGTCCGTGAACTTCTTCAAATTTACTTCTATCTAAATTAGAATCTTCTTTAGTTGTTGGATTAAAAACAGGATAAATTGGCACACTTACAATAAGTTTACCGTCTTTATTCAAAATTCTATAAAGCTCTTTTATTGCATCTAAATCATTGGGAATGTGTTCTAAAACATGCCAAATTACAATCGTATCATAAAACCCCGATTCTATATTGGTCTGGGTTAAATCTTGAACTAAGTTAATATGTTTATCAGGATTTATATTAAGCCTATCATAGACAGCAATATCATAAAATTCATTAAAGTATTGGTATTCCGAGATATTTGGAGCAACATGAAGTACTCTTTTCTGATTTAATTTAACATCAAAATAGTCTAATGAAAATGGAACTAAACGAGTTCGCGGCAATGAATTACATTTTGGACATCTTTTATCTACAAATCTTTTTCCATGCCAGTCGCACATTTTACAGTGCACAACTTTTCCTTTTAATGTATATGTATAGCAAAAATATTTTATTTTTTTTATTAAGTTTTCTATTCTTTTCTTCATTTTTTTTATTTATTTGAATGCAATACAAACATTTATTAATATAACTACAAATATAATATATTTTAATTCGAGAAGGAACTAAATTAAGATTCATAAAATTTAATAAATTTATCCAATTGTTGATTTAAATTGAATTGATTTATTATTCTGTTGGAAGCATTATCTCTAATTTGTTCTTTTATATTATTTGGCAAATTAATAATTTCAACTATTTTTTTAGCTAATAATTCAGGCTCTCGTTTTGGAACAACCCAACCCGTTTGATTATCAACTACATTCTCTTTTAATCCATCAGCATCACTTACAACACAAAGTAATCCCGTGGCTTGGGCTTCCAAAACAGCATTACAAAATCCTTCTTGATTACTATATTGAATATAAACATTAGTCTTTTCAAGCTCATTTTTAACTTCATAAGGCTTTAGTTTGCCTTTAAAACTAACTTTACAACTCAATTTTAGTGTTTTTACAATATCAGACAAATATTCTTTTTGCTCTCCATCACCAATTATGTTGAAATGAAAATTTACTTTAGAATTCTGTAAAATTTCTAATGCTTTTAAGATATAATCGATACCTTTAACTTCATGCAACCTAGAAACTGTTGTAATTATTATTGTAGAAGTAACCATCTCTGAATTACTTTTTTTGAATAAATTTATATCTATAGCGGGAGTTATTACTTCAATGTTTTTACAATCAATAGTGTTTTTTAACAAATCTTGTTTCATTGCATTTGAAAGAACATGATACTTTACTTGTTTGGTATACAACAATTGATAACAGTTTTTATTTTTTAAAGGAAAAAAATAATGATCATAACCTCTAAAACTAACAGCCATTTTGGCTCCAATAGCTTTTGCAACATTTTCTCTATTCACAACTAATGCACCATATCCAAAATGCAACCAATCTAACTTATAAGAAAAAAAATAACTATTTATGATACCGTTTTTTATTCTTCTAATAAACGGAATCTTGTCCTTTTTATCTAAAACATACAAACGATATAAAACTGGAAAATGAAATAATACAGATTTAATAAAACAATAGCAACCATTAAGAAAGGATTTTATAATATTATCGGATAATGAAGGAGCTTGTACAATCTCAAAATTATCAAATTTTCCTTTATTTGAATTAACGAATATAATTATTTCATAGCCTTTTGATTTTAATCCTTTAATATAAGAATTAAAAAATGTTTCAGAATATGTGGGTACATTTGGTAAAACAATTCCAATTTTCATATTGCTGTAGTATTGCTTTTTGATCGATTTTTAGCAAACATAGACAAAGTTAACAATATTGTAATAGGATAAGAATAATAAACC